>NZ_BMJQ01000024.1 GCF_014643535.1 Aliidongia dinghuensis
GCCGGGGCACATGTCCCCCCCAAGGTACTCGAGGCACAGGGGGCGAAGGGTAACTCCCGGCAGGCCGGCCCGTACCGATCAGTCTATCGTTACGACCAACCAATCGACGCGATGAAAGGTACAGGGGGCGATAAGGCTAGGAGGTCGGGTGCTGCCGTCGGCCGCGCGTGCTCGCGCACCAGAGCCATGGCCGCGAGAGCCAATGCGATATCTGGCCCTGCAAAATTTGGACTCTTAGGGACGAGCCCAGTCGTTTAAACCTCAGGTGAGTCTTCGGGCGGTGCACTCATTTGCCGCCGTCGGCTCGCGTGATGAAGCCACATTGTCTTGTCGAGGTCGGCCTCGGGTCGGCGCGCACCCATGTGGAGGACGCTATGATGCGGCAATATTTCCGTCTCGCTTTCCTGACCGCCGCCGGTCTCATGATCACGGCCGCAGCCCCGGCGCAGGGCATTCCGGGCATTAGTGGCGGCACTTCGTCAGTGCCCGGCATAGGGAACCAGCTGCCGGGCGGCGCGTCGGGACTCCTTGGGCAGGTATTGCCCAATGTGTCCTCAGCCGGCACGGCCAATACGACCGGCGTCTTGAGCTACTGCGTGCAGAACAACTACCTGCAGGGCAACTCCGCGAGTTCCATCCTGAGTAGCCTCAGCGGCAAGAGCGGGGTCCAGTCTTCGAGCGCGTTTACGGCCGGGCAGCAAGGCCAGCTCGACACTGGCAACGGTAACACGTTCTCGATGAGCGGACTGCAGGATCAGGCCAAGTCGAAGCTGTGCAACATGGTCCTGCAGCACGCGCAATCGATGCTGTGAGTATGGTCGTCTTGCCGCGCCTCGTCCGCCCGCGCTTCCGTCGCCGCCGATGAGGCCGGGAAGCGCGCCGTATTGCGGGGGACATATTTGGCAAACGCTTTTATGTCCGCTCACGTGCGAACAACGCGGGAACGCTCGCTGTCGGATTTCTGCCAATCTGCCAGCGTGTTCCTGCGCTGTTCTGCATGTCGATAGCTCTGCGGCAAAAACGTCCGCAGCCTAACTCGTTGAAATATAAGGGAGAGGATGGTGCTGTTGGAGAGGATTGAACTCTCGACCTCTCCCTTACCAAGGGAGTGCTCTACCACTGAGCTACAACAGCATGCCGTTCGAGGGCCGCGCGAAGGGCCGGGGCGGGATCGCCCGTTCGAAGCGGCGCGGACCATGCCACAGGGGCGATCCCCTTGCAAGCCGCGCGACTCTGGAGCGCCATGCAGGCTCGGCATGTGTCGGCCGCTGAAAAAAGCGCTAGGAGCGGGCGATTCGGCAGCAGGCCGGGACGGCCGGCCGTGACCCAAGTATTCATTTCTCGCAGCCTGCTGGTAGAATCAGATGGCGACGGCGAGGATGGGGCATGGCGGACAAGGAACAAGCGAAGCCGGAAACCGAGTTGAGCGAGGCCGGCAAGGCGCGGCGTGCAGCGGAAGAAGAACGGTTGGCGGCAGCGCTCCGGGCCAATCTCGCGCGGCGCAAGCAGCAGACGCGCGCCCGCGCCGCGGATGAGGCCCCGGATCAAGAAGGCGACAACGATGGCGGGAGTGGTCAGGAATAGCCGCGCTGCCCACCCGCGCGGGCGCGATTTTCCCTTTGCAACGCACACGCAAACGCGCGATGCCTGATTCCGGGAGCCGGAACGGTATCGGCTGGCGCAGGTCCTGGCGGCGTGCGGGCTCTTTGGCGAGTGGTGAATGGACAAGATTCGGATTCGGGGTGGTGTCGCACTTCACGGGGTCATTCCGATCGGCGGTTCGAAAAATGCCGCCCTGCCGCTGATGGCGGCGAGCCTGCTGTCCGCCGAACCGCTGGTGCTCTGCAATCTGCCGCATCTGGCCGACGTCACCTCGATGGCGAATCTCCTGAACCAGCATGGCGTGGAGATGAGCCTGGCCGAGGACCTGGGGCGCGGCGCCAACGGCGGCCATTGCTTGAGGCTCGACGCCAGCCGCATCACCTCGACCGAGGCGCCCTACGACCTGGTGCGCAAGATGCGCGCGTCGGTGCTGGTGCTGGGGCCGCTCCTGGCACGCTGCGGCGAGGCGCGGGTCTCCCTGCCCGGCGGCTGCGCCATCGGGGCGCGGCCGGTCGATCTCCATATCAAGGGCCTGCAGCAACTGGGCGCCGAGATCGAGATCGAGCAGGGCTATATCCATGCGACCGCACCCCGGGGCTTGAAGGGCGCCGAGGTCGTGCTGCCCATCCCCTCGGTCGGCGCCACGGAAAACCTGCTGATGGCGGCGAGCCTCGCCGAGGGCGAGACCGTGCTGGTCAATGTCGCGCGCGAGCCCGAGATCGTCGATCTCGCGCAATGCCTCGTCGCCATGGGCGCCGAGGTCGCGGGTGCCGGCACCGACCGGATCACGATCAAGGGTCGCGAGCGGCTCAACGGGGCGACCCATCGGGTGATCGCCGACCGGATCGAGACGGGCACCTATATGATGGCGGCCGCCATTACCGGCGGGGAGGTGCTGCTGACCGGGACGAGCCTCAAGCTGCTCGCCGCCGTAGGCCAGGTGCTGGGGGCGGCCGGTATCGAGGTGAGCGAGGTCGAGAACGGCATCCGGGTCAAGGGCGCCAACGGCGACGGCCGGCCCGTGATCCAAGGGGTCGACGTCATGACCGAGCCGTTCCCGGGTTTCCCGACCGATCTGCAGGCGCAGATGATGGCGCTCATGTGCATCGCGGACGGGGCGGCCATGATCACCGAGACGATCTTCGAGAACCGCTTCATGCACGTGCCGGAACTGTGCCGCATGGGCGCCAACATCAACATCCACGGCGCCTCCGCCATGGTGCGCGGCGTCAAGCGCCTGACCGGCGCCCCGGTCATGGCGACGGATCTGCGCGCCTCGGTCTCGCTCGTGCTGGCGGGGCTTGCGGCCGAGGGCGAAACCATCGTCAATCGCGTCTATCATCTGGATCGGGGCTATGAGCGGCTCGAATCGAAGCTGGCCGCCTGCGGCGCCCAGATCGAGCGCATCCGGACAAGCTAGGAGGCAGGGACGTTTCGATGAAGCTGAAGGCGGTCGACAAGGAAGACATGACGGTCATCGCCGCGAGCCTGCAGGACGCGCTCGTGCTGATCGACGACATCGCCTATTTCCCCGAGGACGAGCAGTTCGTGTTCGTCGCCAATCGGTATCAGTGGGAGACCGACAAAGCGGGTGCCAAAGAACATGCCCGCACCACGACCGGCGTCACCTTTTCCAAGGTCACGGCGGTCCGGCGCAAGGGCGTCGATCGGCGCGACGGCGACGGCATGCTGTCGCTGCTCACCATCGAAGTCCTGCCCGGAGCCTTGCAGCTGACGTTTTCCGGGGGTGCGGCCATCCGTCTGGAAGTGTCGGGGATCCTGTGTCATCTACAGGATGTCGGCGAGCCCTGGCCGACCCGGTGGCGACCCGACCACGCTTCTGCGTAAGGTGGGGCGTTTGCGCAAGGTAGGTGTGCCGGGCGCTGGAGCGCGTCGCGCCGAAATGCCCGGGTCGCGGCGTGTAGGGCTGGGACGTGTAGGAGGAGAGGTAATTCGTGCGAGGTAACGAGGCGCTGGTCCTGGCGCTGCCCAAGGGACGCATCCTGCAGCAGGTAGTGCCATTGCTCGCCCGGACCGGCATCGAGATCGAGCCGGAATTCGACAACGAGCATTCGCGCCAGCTCCGCTTCAAGACGAACATCCCCAACCTCGACGTCATCCGGGTGCGCAACTTCGACGTTGCGACCTTCGTCGCGTTCGGTGCGGCCCATCTCGGCATCGCCGGTAACGACGTGCTGATGGAATTCTCCTACCCCGAGATCTACGCGCCGCTCGATCTCAAGGTCGGCCATTGTCACATGGCGGTGGCCGGGCCGCCAGGCCTGCTGGCAGCCGACGAGCCGACGCGCTGGAGCCATGTGCGCGTCGCGACCAAATATCCCGAGATCACCAAGCGCTATTTCGCCCAGCGCGGCGTTCAGGCGGAATGCATCAAGCTGAACGGTGCCATGGAACTGGCGCCGCTCCTCGGTCTTTGCAGACGTATCGTCGATCTCGTGCAGACCGGCTCGACCTTGAAGGCGAACGGGCTGGTCGAGATCGAGCGGATCGCCGAGATTTCGTCGCGCCTCATCGTCAACCGCCCGGCCCTGAAGACGCGGCCGGACGAGGTCGGCGACTGGATCCGGCGGTTCGAGGAGGCGGTGAACCATGCCGCTTGAGGAAGAGTTGAAGCAGAGCGCGCCGCGCCGCCTGGTCGCAACCGACCCCGGTTTCGCGTCAGCCTTCGCACGCCTGGTCGAGGAGAGCCGAGAGACTGCGGCCGAGGTCGACCAGACTGTGGCCGAGATCCTGGCGACGGTGCGCCGCGAAGGCGACGTGGCACTCGTCGACTATACGCGCCGCCTCGACCGCTTTCCGGCGACGATCGAGAGCCTGCGGATCAGCGCCGCCGAGATCGACGAGGCCGTGGCGTCGATCCCGGCGTCAACGCGCGAGGCCTTGGAACTCGCGGCCGAACGCATCTCCGCGTTCCATCGCAGCCAGATGCCGGACGACCACGATACGCGCGATGCCGCCGGTGTCCGGCTTGGCTGGCGCTGGCGGCCGATCGAGGCGGTCGGGCTTTATGTGCCGGGCGGCACGGCATCCTATCCGAGCTCCGTGCTGATGAACGCGTTGCCGGCCAAGGTCGCGGGCGTCGATCGCCTGGTCATGGTCGTGCCGACGCCGGACGGCATCGTCAATCCGCTGGTGCTGGCGGCGGCGCGGCTCGCCGGCGTTGACGAGCTCTATCGTATCGGCGGCGCCCAGGCGGTGGCGGCGCTCGCCTACGGCACCGAGACGATCCGGCCGGTCGACAAGATCGTCGGGCCCGGCAACGCCTATGTCGCGGCCGCCAAGCGCCAGGTGTTCGGCACGGTCGGCATCGACACGATCGCGGGTCCGTCCGAGATCCTGGTCGTGGCCGACGGCCAGAACGATCCGGCCTGGATCGCGGCCGACCTCCTGTCCCAGGCCGAGCACGATCGGGTCGCCCAGAGCATTCTCATCACCGACGATACGGCCTTCGCCGATGCTGTCGTGGCTGCCGCCGCCGATCATCTGTCGCGCCTGCCGCGGCGCGCCATCGCGGCCGAGAGCTGGGAGCACCACGGCGCCATCATCATCGTGCCGTCGCTGGGCGATGCCGTGCCGCTGGTCGACCGGATCGCACCCGAGCATCTGGAGCTGGCCGTCGCCGATCCCGACAGCCTGATGGCCCATGTGCGCAATGCGGGCGCCGTGTTCCTCGGCCGCCATACGCCCGAGGCGATCGGCGATTATGTCGCCGGGCCGAACCATGTCCTGCCGACCTCGCGTGCGGCGCGCTTCGCCTCGGGTCTCGGCGTCAACGACTTCGTGAAGCGGACGACCTATGTCGGCTGCGATCCGGCGAGCCTTGCTGCGATCGGGCCGGCGGCCTGCGTGCTGGCCGAGGCGGAGGGCCTGGGCGCCCACGCCCTGTCGGTCGCGATTCGACTCAAAGGCAAGGATTGACGGCGATGAACGGCGAAGCATCATCCTCCGCTTCGCCGTCCACGGCGACCATCGTCGATCTCACGCTCGACGAGCGCACGGTCATCCGCCGCAATGCCGACATCGAGCATGAGCGCGCGGTCGCAATCTTCGACCTGCTCGAGGAGAACCATTTCTGCCTGGTCAATCAGCCGGATGTCGGGCCGTTTCACCTCCGCCTTTCGCTCGAGGAAAACCGCCTGCTGTTCGATATCGAGACGGCGGGCCGCGAGCCCATTGATCGCGTGACCCTGCCGCTCGCGAGCCTCCGCCGGATCGTGAAGGATTATTTCCTGGTCTGCGAGAGCTACTACGCCGCGATCAAGCACTCGACGCCGTCGCAGATCGAGGCGATCGACATGGGGCGCCGCGGCCTGCACAACGAGGGGTCGGAGGTGCTGCGCGAGCGGCTTGCCGACAAGGTCGAGATCGATCTGCCGACCGCCCGACGGCTCTTCACGCTCATCTGCGTCCTGCATATCCGCGGGTAGGCCGCGCACCATGGCCGCGCTGCCCTCTGCCGTTCTCTTCGCCTGCTCGATGAACTCGGTCCGCTCACCCATGGCGGAGGCGATCATGAAGCATCTGCACGGCCATCGGGTCTATGTCGATTCGGTCGGCGCGCGTCCCGGCGACCATGACCCGTTCGTCGATATCGTCATGGACGAGATCGGCATCGACATGAGCAAGCACCGGGTGAAGACGTTCGACCAGCTCGACGATGACTATTTCGACATCATCGTGACGCTCTCGCCGGAGGCGCACCACAAGGCGCTGGAGATGACCCGCACCATGGCGTGCGACGTCGAATTCTGGCCGACGCTCGACGCGACGGCGGTCGACGGCAGCCGGGATGCCCGGCTCGATGCCTATCGCGCGGTGCGCGATACACTTCTCAGGCGCATTTCGGAACGGTTCAGCCGCCCACCGGTTGCCGACGTCTGAGCGGCGTCGGATTTGACCTCTTCGACTGAATCATTCTTACCGCTTCGTTAAGCGGTTCGGCCCAGGTTCGACGGAAGCCCCGGACTTCTCGGGCGCTGCCGCCATCGATGGGACTCTTCCCGTGAAGCCACGCCTGCGAAATCTTGCCGAACGGCTTTCGCTGCAATTGGGCGTGGCGATCCTTGTCATCGTCGTCTGCCTGTGCCTCATCGGCATAGAGGGGGCTGACATCTGGAGCGCGCGGCGGGTAACGCTCGACCACGGGCTCGAGAACACGCGCAATCTCGCGGGCGCCATCGCCCAGCATGCCGAGGACACATTCCGCAATACCGACGGCGCGATGGTCGGCCTGATCGATCGCATCGAGTCGACCGGAACGGGGCCCGAGGCCCTCCTCGGTCTGGGGCGCATCATCGGCGTCCGGGTCGCGATGATGCCGCAGCTGAAGGCACTGGGCGTGCTCGATGCGGACGGCAAGGCGGTCGTGACCTCGCTGCCCGAGCCCGTCGCGGCCAACTATGCCGACCGGGACTATTTCATTTTCCATCGCACCCATCCCGATCGCGCGCTGCGCATCGGCAAGCCGGTCCAAAGCAAGACCAAGGGGGAATGGGTCATACCGGTCACACGCCGGTTCGACCATGCCGACGGCAGCTTCGCCGGCGTCGTGCTGGCTACCGTCGACATGGCGTATTTCCAGCGCTTCTACGACAGGTTCCAGATCGGTGAGCACGGCGTGATCCTGCTGGCCTCGGCCGACGGCTTCCAACTGGTCCGCCGGCCGTTCGATCCGGCGAACGTCGGTAAGGACATGAGGCACGGCGTGCTCTTCCATGACCTCTTGCCCTCGGGTGCCGCGGCCTCTGCCGAGATACGCTCGTCGACCGACGGGACCAAGCGGCTCGCCAGCTATCGCCGGCTCGACGCGTATCCGCTGGTCGCGTCGGTGGCGCTCGCCAAGGAAGACGTGCTCGCGGTCTGGCGCGAGGACACGGCGAGCCACGCGATCGGCGTCGGGATGCTGGTGACGGCGCTGGCGGCACTGGGATTCCGCCTGTCGCGCCAGATCGCGCTGCGCATGACGATGCAGCAGGCGGCCCAGCAGGCGACCGCGGCGGCGGCAGTCGCAACCACCGCGCTGTCGGAGACCCAGGCGCGGCTGCAGGCGATCCTCGACAATGCGCCGGTCGCGATCAGCCTCAAGGACCGGCAGCATCGCTATCTCCTGGTGAACCGGCAGTACGAGGCGTGGTTCGCGATCACGCGGGCCCAGCAGGTCGGCCGGACGCTTGCCGAATCCCATTCGGACCCGGCGTTCGTGCGTTTGATCGAAGAGATCGACGAGCAGGTGCTGACGACCGGGCTCCCGCGGACCTCCGAAATCTACGAAGAGAACCCGGGCCAGCCGCCGCGCTGGTTCCTGGTCACCAAATTCCCGGTTCGGGATCCCGATGGGACGATCATCGGCCTCGGCACGGTGAATATCGACATCTCGGAGCGCCATCACGCGGCGGAAGCGCTGCGGGCGGCGAAGGAGGCCGCCGAGGAGGCGAACCGCGCCAAGTCGGATTTCCTCGCCAGCATGAGCCATGAAATCCGCACGCCGATGAACGGCATCATCGGTTTCGCCGACCTGCTGCTTGCCGGCGGGCTCGAGGGCGAGCAGCAGCGCCGCGCGACGCTCATCAAGGATTCCGCGAAGTCGCTGCTCGCCATCCTCAACGACATCCTCGATCTCTCGAAGATCGAGGCCGGCCGGCTCGAACTCGAAACCATCGCGGTCAGCCTGCCGGGCGTGGTCGATGGCGCCGCGTCGATCGTGCGGACCGAGGCGACGGCAAACGGCCTCGATCTGCACACCGAAATCGAGGGGGATCTGCCGGACTGGATCATGGGCGATCCGACGCGGCTCAGGCAGATCCTGCTCAATTTGCTGAGCAATGCCGTGAAGTTCACGCCGAGCGGCGGCATTACCGTGTCGGTGATGCTCGATGACACGGCCCCGCGCACGGGGCTCCGCTTCGCGGTCACCGACACCGGCATCGGCATTCCGGCGGACCGGCAGCATGTGCTGTTCCAGAACTTCTCCCAGATCGACCGCTCGGTCACCCGGCGGTTCGGGGGCACCGGGCTCGGGCTTGCCATCTGCAAGCGCCTGGTCGAGGCGATGGGCGGGTCGATCGGCGTCGAGAGCGAGGAGGGCAGGGGCAGCACCTTCTGGTTCACGATCCCGCTCGTCGTTGCCGACGCGCCGGCCTTCATCTCGCAGACGCCGGCACCGGCGGGCTCGCATGCCCGCGTCCTCGTCGTCGACGATCTCCTCATGAACCAGCTCGTCGTCGAAGGCCTCCTGACCATGGCCGGGCACGACGCGGTCACCGTGGACAATGGTGCCGCCGCGGTCGAGGCGGTGCAGGCTCAGCCGTTCGACCTCGTGCTGATGGACATGGAAATGCCGATCATGGACGGGATCACCGCGACCAAGGCGATCCGCCGCCTGCCGGCGCCGCTTTCGAGCATCCCGGTCGTCGCTCTGACCGCAAACGCCATGCCGGTCGAAGTCGCGCGCTGCCGGGCCGCGGGCATGAACGACCATCTGACGAAGCCGGTCGACCAGGAAGCACTGCTGGCGGCGGTCGACCGCTGGGCCGCCGCCTTCAGGTCCGGGCGCCCGTCGTAACCTGCGCCGTCGTGACCCGCGCCGCGGCGGCCTCGAAATGGCCGACCGCCAGCTCGAACTTGTCGCGGCAGCCAGGATTGCAGAAGCCAACGACCCGGCCCTGGTAGAGCGTCAGCGCATCCGCGCTGACCGGCTTGCCGGACCAGGGGCAGGTCTCGTTGATGCAGTCGGCGATATCCAGCATGGGCAGCCTCCGTCGCGGATGACGGCCGATTGTCGCCGCCCGTGTCGTCGTCTTGAAGGTCAGGCAAGCCTCGTTTTGCGCCAAAGCATGGGAGCTCAGCCGCGAATCGCCGCCAGGCTTTGCTTCTGCCGCCCCGCTGCGTCGAAGTTCTCGGGTGCCAGCCAGCGCTCGAACGCCGCCTTGAGGGCCGGCCATTCGCCGTCGAGGATCGAGAACCAGGCCGTGTCGCGGTTGCGGCCCTTGTAGACGATCGCTTGGCGGAACGTGCCCTCATAGGTGAAGCCCAAACGCGCGGCCGCGGCGCGCGACGGCTGGTTCAGATCGTCGCATTTCCATTCGTAGCGGCGGTATCCCAGCTCGTCGAACACCCGGGCCATCATCAGATACATGGCCTCGGTCGCGGCCGGCCGCCGCTGCAGCCGCGGCGAATAATTGATGTGCCCGACCTCGATCACGCCGTTCGCCGGGTCGATCCGCAGATAGCTCGCGACGCCGACGGCCCGGCCGGTCGTAAGATCGATGATGGCGTGGAACATCGGATCGGTGCCGGCCGCCATCCGGTCGAGCCAGGCGCGGTACGGGGCCAGTTCCTCGAAACCGTCGGCGCCGAGATAAGTCCAGTTGCGCCCGGCGGCATCCGCGCGGTTCGCCTCGAACAGGTCGGCGGCATGGTGCGCCGGATCGAGCGGCTCGACCCGGCAGAAGCGCCCGGTCATGGGGCTTCGGGGCGGCTGCAGCCTGGGCGTCCAGCCGGGGACGGGCCGGCCGATGGGTTGGTCGTGGTCGTTCAGAAGCTCGGTCATCTGGCCGCTCGCAGGAAACAGGGACGATGACAGCTACCGCCATCGTGTCAATCCAGCCCAGCACCAGTCTGCGTCTGCCGGCCCGACCACTCAGCTGGCGCAACGGCTCGTGGGATCAATCGTCGGGTGCCTCGCCCGGATCGGCCATCTGGATCAGGGCGAGCGCGCCGCTGCGGGCGAGCAGCCGGTCCCGTTCGTTCCGGAAGTCGACCTCGAGCCGCGCGACCAGGGCCCAGTAATGTCCCATGAGTTCGTTCGTGCGGTTGCTGTTGCACAGGCCGAGTCGCTGCTCCAGGTGATCGATCGTCTGGCGTAGCTCCTCGGTTTCCGGCGAATGGCTGCTCATGCTACGGCTCCGTCTAGGCCGTCGATCCCGCGGGAAGCCAAGCGTCCCACGAGCCGGGCGGCGACTGCAACCCAGCCCATGCGTGGAACGCGCGCGTTCCGATCTCCGTTTTCAATCCGTTCTGTGATAAAACGCCGCGCGAAGCGGGCTGCCCCAGCGCGGCTTGTATAGGCGCGACTGGCGCCGCTCACTCTCATGCAATCTATCCCAAGGTCGGTATGGCGAAGGAAGATCTGATCGAGTTCTCGGGTACGGTCAGCGAGCTGCTGCCCAATGCCATGTTCCGCGTCAAGCTGGACAACAATCACGAGGTTCTGGCCCACACCTCGGGCAAGATGCGCAAGAACCGCATCCGCGTCCTGGCCGGCGACCGCGTCAATGTCGAGATGACTCCGTACGACCTCACCAAGGGTCGCATCACGTTCCGGTTCAAGTAGGCCGGTCGGGCGTGCGGAGCGCACGCATGGGCGAAACCTCCATGCCGACCGGCGGCACGCCGATCCCGATGCTGGTGCTGGCCTCCGCGTCGCCGCGCCGGGTCGATCTCCTGAACCAGATCGGCTTTGCACCCGACCTCGTTGCCCCCGCCGATATCGACGAAACGCCGCTCAAGGACGAGACGCCGGCCCGCCATGCGGAGCGGCTCGCGGTGGAAAAGGCGCGCAAGGTCGCAATCCAACATCCTGGATGTTTTGTGCTCGGCGCCGACACGGTCGTCGCCTGCGGCAACCGCATCCTGCCCAAGGCTGAGGATCCGGCCACGGCCGAGAAGTGCCTGAAGCTCCTGTCCGGCCGCCGGCACCGGGTGTTCGGCGGCGTGGCGCTCGTCGGGCCGGACGGCAAGCCGGCGCTCCGGCGCGTGCAGAGTGTAGTCGTCTTCAAGCGCCTCGACGCCCGTGAGATCGACTGGTACCTGGCCAGCGGCGAATGGCACGGCAAGGCCGGCGGCTACGCCATCCAGGGGCTGGCCGCGCGCTTCGTGCGCGAGATCATCGGTTCTTATTCCAACATCGTCGGACTGCCGCTGTTCGAGACGACGCAGCTCCTGGTCGGCCGCGGCGTCCGCCTCGGGGCCTGAGCGGAGGCGTCCATGGAGCGCCGGCTGATCATCGAGCGCCGCCCGGGCGAGGCGCGCGCCATCCTGCTCGAGGACGAGTTTCCGGTCGAACTGCGCGTCGAGCGCGATGTCGACGGCAGCCTGGTCGGCGCGCTGTTCTGGGCGCGCATCGTCCGCGTCGTGCCGAGCCTGCCCGGCGCCTTCGTCGAACTCGGGCTCGACCGGCCGGCATTCCTGCCGGGCGAGCGGCTGCCCGGCGGCGGCGCGCTTGTCGAGGGTGCGGCACTCCTGGTCCAGGTCGCCAAGGACGCGCGCGAGGACAAGGCGCCCGAGGTGACGGCCGCCCCCTCGCTCCCCGGCCGGCTTGCGGTCTGGACCCCGATGCGGCCCGGCCTGTCGGTCTCGCGCCAGATCGCGCCGGCGGAGCGGGCGCGCCTTTCAGGACTGCTCGCGGAACTGATGGCCCTCGACGAGGGCATCGTGCTGCGCAGCCATGCCGTCGGCGCCCGGCGCGAGGAGCTCTCGGCCGACATCGAACGGCTCCGTGCCGGCTATGCCGCGTTGCGGGCGGCAGCCGAGACGGCGAAGCCGCCGCAGCGGCTCGATCCGGCGCCAGGGCCGGTCGAGCGCATTCTGGCGAGCATCGATGCGGCTCGCCTGGACGAAATCGTGGTCGACGACCGTGCCGCCTTCGCCGCGGCCCGGGCGGAGTTCGGCGACCGGCTGCTGCTCGAGGCGCCGGGCGCCTTCGCCCGCCATGGCCTGGCCGATGTGTTCGACGATGCGCTGGCACCCAGCATCGCGCTGCCGGGCGGCGGCGAGGTGGTGATCGAGACCGGCCTTGCCGGCACCTTCGTCGATGTCAACATGGGCCGGGCAGGCAGCGGGCGCGGCAAGGCCGCCGACGCGGTGCGCCGGCTCAATCTCGAGGCGGCGACGGCGATTGTCCGTGCGCTCCGCCTGCGCAACATCGCGGGCACGATCGTCATCGACTTCGTGACCATGCAGAGCCGGGATCATCGCCGCGAGGTCGAGCAGGCGCTGGCGGGCGCGGCGGCTGGTGATCCGATCCGGCTCGAAATCCACGGCTGGACGCGGCTCGGTCATCTGGAGACGACGCGGCGGCGTGCCGCGGCCTCGCTCGCCGACGTGCTGCTGGCGCCGGCCGGTGGGCGCCAGCCGAAGACGGCGCGCACCGTGGCGCTCGAACTGCTGGCGGCGCTTGCGGTCACGCCCTATGCCGCGGGCCGCATCGAGCTTACCTTGCATCCGACAGTCGCTGCCGAGCTCAAGGGGCCGCTTGCCAAGGCGCTCGAGACGGCGGCGCTCGGTGCGGGGCGGCCGATCTCGCTCAAGCTCGACGCATCCCGCGCCCTTGAGAGTTTCGATATCGCGTCTGCCTGAGCGCGCGACCCGAATCAGCGCACGACGAGGAGTTGACCCATGAATGGCGCAGCCAAGCCTTGTCCCATCTGTGGCGAGCCCGCCGACGTGCTGTTCAAGCCGTTCTGCTCGAAGCGCTGCACCCAGATCGACCTGCACCGCTGGTTCGGCGAGAACTACCGGATCGAGACGGGGGAGGCGCCCGACGACCCGGCGCCACCGAACCGGGACGAGGAATAGGCAGACCCGCCCCAGGCGCGGGGCGCCCGGGGCGGGTCTGCCCTGAAAGCGGTGAACCGGCTGCGGGTTTGGCCCTACGGCGTCTTTTGGGCCGGCGCCAGATTGTCCGGGCTGGCACCGTCGGTCTTGGTGCCGTCGTTCTTGATCGCCCAGTCGATGAGCGCCAGTGCGTTCGAGCCGGCCCAGTCGGCGCCGCCCTCGAACCGACCGATCTCGTTGCCGTCGCGGTCGAGCAGCACGGTCGTCGGCAGGCCGCGCACGTGGAACGCCCGGCCGACGGCGCTGTCCGTGTCGGTGTAGCGGGGCAGAGCGGAAATGCCGTTCTTCTCGAAGAACGGGTCAACGACCTTGCGGCCGGTGCGGTCCTCCGAGATGGTGACGACGGCGAAATCCTTGCCGCCGCGCGCCTTCATCAGCGCATCCAGCGACGGCATCTCCTTGACGCACGGCGCACACCAGGTCGCCCAAAGGTTGACCAGCGCCACCTTGCCCTTGAAATCCTTGAAGCTCAGGGTCGCGTTCTCGCCATCGGAAAAGGCGACCTCGGGCGCTGGTGCGGGCGGAGTCTGGAGGATAAACTCGTGCATGGCACCGGCGAGCGGCGGCGTGTCGCCCTTGTCGGCGAGCGCGGTCGCGATGGCTCCGCCGGTGACGACGAGCAGCGTCAGAACGAACAGCTTGACCTTGAGCCCCATGACTTCGTGCCTAGCGACTTTCCGGGAGAGAGGATTTTGACAAAGGCGGATATGGCCCGCGATGCGGCGGCGGATCAAGCCCCAGCTGCAGGGCGGGTGGCGACGACAAACACCGCCAACGAGATGTGGGGCGGCCGATTTGCCGCCGGTCCGGCCGCGGTCATGGCCAAGATCAACCAGTCGATCAGCTTCGATAAACGGCTCTACGCCCAGGATATCCGCGCGTCTCAGGCGCATGCGGCCATGCTGGTCGCTCAAGGGATCATCGGTGCGGAGGATGGTGCTGCAATTCGTCGCGGGCTCGACCAGGTGCTGGCCGAGATCGAAGCCGGCGAGTTCCGGTTCGACGAGGCGCTCGAAGACATCCACATGAACGTCGAGGCGCGGCTCGCCCAGCTGATCGGCCCGTCCGCCGGCCGCCTCCATACCGCCCGCTCGCGCAACGACCAGGTCGCGACCGACTTCCGCCTGTGGGTGCGCGACGCGATCGACCGGCACTCTGCCCAAGTCCAGGCGCTGCAGGCGGCCCTGATCGACCAGGCCGAGCGCCATGCCGCGACCGTGATGCCGGGCTTCACCCATCTGCAGGTCGCCCAGCCGGTGACCTTCGGCCATCATCTCTTGGCCTATGTCGAGATGTTGGGCCGCGACCGCGGGCGCCTCGCCGATTGCCGCAAGCGCCTGAACGAGAATTCGCTGGGCTCGGCGGCACTCGCCGGCACGTCCTTCCCGATCGACCGGCACGCGACCGCGGCGACGCTCGGCTTCGACCGGCCGACCGCGAACTCGCTCGATGCCGTGTCCGACCGTGACTTCGCGATCGAATTCATGGCGGCCGCCTCGGTGCTCTCCATGCATCTCTCGCGTCTGGCCGAGGAGCTGGTCATCTGGACGACCGACGCGTTCAAGTTCGTATCCCTGAGCGACGCGTTTACCACCGGCAGCTCGATCATGCCGCAGAAGCGCAATCCGGACGCGGCCGAACTGGTGCGGGCCAAGTCGGGCCGGGTGATCGGTGCGCTCGTGGGCCTGCTCGTCATGATGAAGGGCCTGCCGCTCGCCTACGGCAAGGACATGCAGGAGGACAAGGAGCCGACCTTCGAGGTTTCGGACACGCTCGACCTCAGCCTCGCCGCCATGACCGGCATGATCGCGGATCTCAAGGTCAACGAGGCGGCGATGCGCGCCGGCACGGCCCGCGGCTTCATCACTGCGACCGACCTCGCCGATTGGCTGGTGCGGCGCCTGGGCTTGCCGTTCCGTCAGGCCCACCACATTACCGGCTCGATCGTGAAGCTGGCCGAGGACCGCGGCTGCGGGCTCGAGGATCTCTCGCTCGCCGACATGCAGACGGTCGAGCCTGCTGTCACGGGCGAAGTGTTCGAGGTCCTGTCGGTCGACCGCGCCGTCGAAAGCCGCACGAGCTTTGGCGGCACGTCGCCCGCCCAGGTCCGCGCCCAGGTCGCCGCGGCGCGGGAGCGTTTCCTGTGAAAGCATTTCCCGTGAACGGGCGGATCCTTCGCCTCGCCGGTGTGTTGATGGTTGTCCTCTCACTCGCCGCCTGCGGCAAGAAGGGCGCGCCCATGGCGCCCAAGGATGAACCAAACACCTACCCGCGCGCTTATCCAACCGACACCAGTCCGGACAGCACGGGCACGCCGGCCAAGCCGGCCGACCAGGATGTCTTCCCGTCGCTCGACCGGCCGAACACGAATATCGACCCGACCAGGCCCCGGAGCACCGAATAACGTCATGTCCGAAACTTTCGCCTATGTGAACGGCAGGCTTCATGCCGAGGAAGTCGATCTGGCCCGGATCGCCGAGACGGTCGGCACACCGTTCTATTGCTATTCGACGGCGGCGATCGCCCAGCGCTATCGCCGGTTCGAGGCGGCGGTGGCGCCGCTCGGCGGCCGGATCTGCTACGCGGTCAAAGCCAACTCCAATCAGGCGGTGCTGGCGACCCTGGCCGGGCTCGGCGCCGGCGCCGACGTGGTGTCCGAGGGCGAGGCCCGCCGTGCGGTTGCGGCCGGCGTGCCGCCCGAGCGTATCGTGTTCTCCGGGGTCGGCAAGACCGAGGCGGAGCTCGTCTATGCGCTCGAGACCGGCATCGGCCAGGTCAATATCGAGAGCGAGCGCGATCTCGAGCTCCTGAGCCGGCTCGCCGTGGCGCACGGCCGGCACATGCCGATCGCAATCCGGGTCAATCCCGACGTCGACGCGCTGACGCACGCCAAGATCGCGACCGGCAAGGCCGAGAACAAGTTCGGCATCGATATCGATGCGGCGCCGCGTGTCTTTGCCCGCGCGGCGGCGCTGCCGGGCGTCGAGCCGGTTGCGGTCGCGCTCCATATCGGCTCGCAGCTCACCGACTTCACGCCCTATGAGCAAGCGTTCAGCCGCGTCGCCGAACTGGTCCGGGCGCTCAGGGCCGATGGCATCCCGATCCGCCACCTCGACCTGGGCGGCGGCATCGGCGTGTCCTATCACGGCGGCCCCGCGCCCGACGTCGCGGCCTATGCGGAGATCGTGCAGCGCACGGTCGGCGACCTCGACTGTGCGCTCCTGTTCGAGCCCGGCCGCTATCTCGTTGCCGAGGCGGGCGTGCTGGTCGGCACGGTCATCGACGTGAAGCAGGGCGCCACGCGCCGCTTCGTGGTCGCCGACTTCGCCATGAACGACCTGATCCGGCCTACGCTCTACGAGGCCTACCACCCGATCCTGCCCGTCATCGAGCCTTTATTGGGTGCGACAACCTCCGTGGTGGATGTGGTCGGCCCGATCTGCGAGACTGGGGACTTCCTGGCGCGGGATCGGGCTCTGCCGCCCGTGGCGCCGGGGGACTTGTTGGCGGTGACCCATGCCGGTGCCTATGGAGCGGTCATGAGCTCGACCTACAACACCCGACCGACGGTGCCCGAGGTGCTGGTGACCGGCGCCCGCTGGGCGGTCGTGCGCCCGCGGCCTACCTATGACGAGCTCATCGGGCTCGACCGGATGCCGGACTGGCTCGCCGGCGACAGCGGAACGCGCTGATGGCGACGGTCCCGGCATCGCCGTCGTCGGCGGCGTCTGGGGCGGCCGGGCGGCGCCCGGACGAACGGTCGGGCCGTGGCCTTCATCTGCTCGCCTGGGGAGCGCTCGTGTGGGAGCGGCTCTGGCCGGCGCTCTGGCCGGCGACGGCCGCAGCACTCGCCTTTGCGGTTTTCGCGCTGTTCGACCTGCCGGCCTATTTGCCGGGTTGGCTCCATGCGCTGGTGCTCCTGGCCTTTGCCGGCGTCATCGGCTGGGGTCTGCTTGAGGCGGCGCGTGGCGTCGATCTGCCGGCGCCGGGTGCTGCGAGCCGGCGGCTCGAGCGGGACAGCGGCCTCGCTCATCGGCCGCTCGCAACGCTCGGCGACCGTCCGGTCGACGGCGATGCGATCACACAGGCGGTCTGGGACATCCACCGCGCCCGCGTCGCCGCTTCGATCCGCGGGCTCAAGCTCAAGCTGCCGCGGGCCGGGCTCCTGGCGCGCGATCCGCGCGGCCTGCGCGCGGCGCTCGGGCTTCTCATCCTGGTCGGCGTGATCGGTGCCGGTCCCGATACCATGGCCCGGCTCGGCCGTGCCTTCGTGCCGATCTTCGACCGCGGCGCTCCGACCGCGCTGACCGGGCTCGACCTCTGGATCACGCCGCCGGAATACACGGGCCTGCCGCCGATCTATTTCGGCACCGATGCAACGCACGCGTCCGTGGCGCCCGAGAAGCCGGTGGCGGTGCCGACGGGCTCGACCCTGCTGGTGCAGGTTCATGGCGGCCGGCGCACGCCCGAGCTCATGGTCGACCGGATTGCGACACCGCTCGGCAAGATCGCCGGCGGCGACTATAGCGCTACGGCGACAATCGCCGGCGGCCATCGCCTGACCGTGACCCAGTCCGGTACGGCGCTCGCCCGGCTCGACATCACCGTCGTGCCCGACCTGCCGCCGAGCGCGGAATTCGCCGCCCCGCCGGTCGTGATGCCGTCGGGCGCGCTGCGGCTTGAATATCATGCGACCGACGATTACGGCGTGACCGGCCTCCGGCTCGAGGCGCATCGCGTCGACGCACCCGGCGAAGCGCCGCTCGTGGTCGAGCTGCCGGCCGGCGGCAGCAACCGCAAGGAGTTGCGCGGCACCAGCTTCCAGGACCTGACGGCGCATCCCTGGGCCGGCCTGCCGGTCGAGCTGCGCCTGGTCGCGACCGACGCGACCGGGCAGACCGGCAGTTCGAAGCCGTTGCGCATGACGCTGCCCGAGCGGCAGTTCCACCATCCGGTCGCCAAGGCGATCATCGAGCAGCGCAAGCTGCTGGTGACCCACCCGGACCAGGCCGACGTCGCGGCCGAGACGCTGTCGGACCTGTCGATGCAGCCGAGCTTCTTCCGCAACGATTTCGCGGTCTTCATGGGTCTGCGCGCCGCGGTGCAAGCCCTGGCGCGGCAGCCGGCGGGCGAGGACCTCGCCAACATCGAGCAATTGCTGTGGGAGATCGCGCTCAAGATCGAGGACGGCAACGTGCCCGACGCGCAGAAGGCCCTGCGCCAGGCCCAGCAAGCACTGCAGGACGCGCTCGCCCGAGACGCGTCCGATGCCGAGATCCAGAAGCTGATGCGCGACCTGCGTCAGGCGATCCAGCAATATCTCCAGGCCATGCTGGAAAATGCGCTGAAGAACGGCGAGGCGCAGAACCAGCAGCCGATGGATCCGTCGCGCACGCTGACGCCGCAGGACATCGACCGGATGCTGAACCAGGCCGAGCAGATGGCACGCTCCGGCGCCAAGGACGCGGCGCGCCAGGCGCTGGCCCAGCTGCAGGACATGCTGGAGGCGCTGAAGGCGGGGCGGCTCGGCCAGAGCGGGGCGAACCCGGGCGAGCAGGCGATGCGGCAGATGCAGGATCTGGCGCGCAAGCAACAGCAGCTGCTCGATCGATCCTACCGGCAGAACCAGCGCGGGGCGCAGGGCCAGCCGGGCGCTTCGGGGCAGCGCGGCCAGGGCCGGCAGCCGGGCGCCAACGGCGAGTCGTCGGGCGATCTGTCCGCGGCGCAGGAGGCGCTGCGCCAGCAGCTTGACCGGTTGCGCCAGCAGATGGGGCAGGGCGGCGACACCGGGCAATCGCTCGAGCGTGCCGAGCGGGCGATGAAGGACGCTGTCGACGCGCTCGGCCAAGGCCGCGGCGACGATGCGGTCGGCCGGCAGAGCGACGCGCTCGACCAGCTGCATGAGGCGGCGCGGTCGCTGGCCGAGCAGATGCGGCAGCAAGGCGAGGAGGGCGGCGAAGGCCCGCCGATGCGGACCGGCGCGGACCCGTTCGGGCGCATGTCGCCGGGCCAGGGCGGCATCGATCGGGGCGACGTGCAGATCCCCGAGCAGTCGGAGATGCAGAAGAGCCGCGAGATCCTGGACGAACTGCGCCGCCGCGCCGGCGAGCGCAGCCGGCCGACCGAGGAACGCGACTACATCGACCGGCTGCTGCAGCGGTTTTAGAGCGTGATCGGATCAGGGTTGCCCGCAGTGACGCCGCCGCTCCTTTATCTCCTTCTCTGCCCCAATTGGGCGGGGAAGGACTTCTCCTGCCACCCCGGCTCAGCCTGATTTCATATCGCTCTAAGCGGCAGCGTTCGTTTAGGGCGATTCAGCGAAGATAACGACCGCCGAGGAGGCGTCGGGCGGCGGGTTGGCGATCGAGGTCTGGAACGGCGCGCTCTCACCGGCGAGCAGCTGGTCGCGGCCGAGGGTGAAGTCCCAGGTCTTGAGCGTCTGGTTCTGGCTGTTGCGCAGCGAGACGCGGAGCGGCGGGACCTTGCGCACCCCACCCGCCGTGTTGACCACCTCGCCGGTCACGACCAGCGTCGGCGTATTGTCCGTCTTCGCGAAGGCGGGCGTCAGGTTGCGCACCTCGAGCCCGAAGGTCTGGGCGTCGACCGGAATCCCAGCCAGCGCATAGAGCCGCCCAAGCGGCGGCCAGGCGGCGACCAGCGGCTCGCGCGCGAACCACAGGCCGGCCACCAGCAGGACGACAATCAGCACGAGCGCCGCCCAGCCGACGAGGAAGGGGCTGATCCGGCGCTGGCGCCGCGGCAGCGCCGGCAGGTTGCGCTCGGTGCCAATCGGCTCCGGCCGGCCCATGAAGCTCGGCATCGATTCCGGTGTGGATACCGGCTCGGCAGGCTTGGCCGGGGCCTCGGCCGCAGGCCGGTCCTCGAAGGCCGACGACACGGTCGGCATGACCGGCGGGGTCGACATCTCGGCCGGCCGGGTCACCTTCGGTATGGCCTGGTCGGCCGGCAGATCCTGATGCCAGCTGTGCTGGCAGCGCGCGCAACGCACGGTGCGGCCACTCGCCCCGATGGCGGCCGGATCGACGAGGTAACGGGTGGAGCAGGCCGGGCAGGTAAGGATCATGCGGTCGCTGGATCGATCAGAGCGGTGGCGGTTTGTGCCGGGGCAGTTTGTGCGGGTCGGGACGCGGGATGCGACGGCGGGGGGGCTGAAGCGAGCGCGATTGTCCACGCGCCGTGCGACCGCGTCCAGCGCAAAACGCCGCGCGTCGCGCACGGCTCCATGGGCCGGGTTGCGGGCGGCGCCGGGGACGGCTACATCCTCGGAAAGGGGCGGCCGATGACCGGTGCGCCAGCCGAGTCCGCGACCCCCACGGAGTTCCTTCAGCCTTGGTCCGTTTCGAAAATGTCGGCATGCGCTATGCGGCAGGCCCCGAGGTGCTCCACGACATCGACCTCGACCTCGAGCCGGGCGGCTTCTTCTTCCTGACCGGTCCGAGCGGCGCCGGCAAGTCGACCCTGCTCAAGCTCATGTATCTGGCGGAGCGGCCGACTCGCGGCCGGATCTCGCTGTTCGACCGCGACATCGCCGGGCTCACGCGAGCGCAGCTGCCGGCGCTGCGCCGGCGCATCGGCGTCGTGTTCCAGGAGTTCCGGCTGATCGAGCATCTGTCGGCGCTCGACAACGTGGCGCTGCCGCTCCGGATCGCCGGGCGGGACGAGGCGCGCGTCAAGGACCATGTGGTCGATCTGCTCCACTGGGTCGGGCTCGCCGACCATGTCCACGCGCTGCCGCGGGAGCTCTCGGGCGGACAGCAGCAGCGCCTCGCCATCGCCCGCGCGGTCATCAGCCAGCCGAGCCTGCTTATCGCCGACGAGCCGACCGGCAATGTCGACGACGCGATCGCGCTCCGCCTGCTCTATCTGTTCGAGGAGCTGAATCGCCGCGGCACGACCGTGGTGATCGCGACGCACAACCAGGCCCTGATCGAACGCTTCGGCCATCCGGTCCTCCATATCGAGGATGGCAGGCTCGAGCGGCGGCCGGGCAGCCGGGAGCTCGCCTGATGGCCCGGGCGCCGGCACTGCCGCTCTCGACCGACGGTTCGACCCGGTTCCTGCCGTGGCTGGTGGCGCTCATGGTCTATCTGGCGGCGCTCACCATCGCCGCCGGCGCGGCACTGCACAGTGCCGTCGACAGCTGGAACGCCGGTCTTGCCGGCACGCTTACGATCGAGCTGCCGCGCGGGGCCGACGGGACGCCGGTGCCGCCGGCGCGGCTGGAGGCGACCTTGAAGCAGCTGGCCCAGGACCCGGGCATCGCCCGGGCGGTGCCGCTCGACGCCGCGGCGGAGACGCGCCTCCTGGCGCCGTGGCTGGGCCAGGACGTCGACGTCTCGGTCCTGCCGCTGCCGGTCCTGATCGACGTGCAGACCAAGCCGGGCGCGCTCATCGACCCGGACACGCTGGCCCAGCGCCTGGCGATCACGGCGCCGGGCACGCGGGTCGAGAGCCACGGCTCCTGGCTTGCGCGCCTGTTCCGCATCGCCGGGCTGATCGAGTTCGGTGCGGCGCTCATCGTCGTGCTGATCGGCGCGGTCGCGGTGCTGACGGTCATCTTCACCACACGCACCGGGCTTGCGATCCACGCGCCGGTGGTTGAGCTCGTCCATCTGATCGGCGCCAGCGACACCTATGTCGCCCGCCAGTTCCAGTGGCATGCGTTCCGGCTTGGCCTCGGCGGCGGCGGCATCGGCCTCGTCATGGCGCTCGTCAGCTACGGCGCGCTGCGCTGGACCGCGGACCAGGGCCTGCTGCCGGGCGAGGCGGCGTTGCTGCCGACGTTCCGCCTGCCGCTCCTCGGTTGGGTCGCGGTTCTGGCGCTGCCGCCGCTCATGGGGCTGGTGGCCTTGGTGACCGCGCGCCGCACCGTGCTCCGCACGCTTGGGCGGATGCCGTGAACCGGCTCGGCCGGCACCTCCTCGGCGCCTTCGGTCCGACCTTCGCGGTCCTGTTCCTGCTGGCGCTCGCCTTTCTGGGCGGGCTCATCTGGTTCGCCGCCGGCATTGATACGCCGACCGACGATCCCACGAGCCCGACCGACGCCATCGTCGTGCTGACCGGCGGCAGCCAGCGCATCGACGTGGGCTTCCGCCTGCTGGTCGAGGGCAAGGCGAAGAAGCTGTTCGTCTCGGGCGTGCACGAGGGCGTCGACATGTCCGAGGTGCTGAAGACCTCGCCGCAGACGCCCCATTGGGTCGAGTGCTGCGTCGTGCTGGGCCATTCGGCCGACAATACGGTCGGCAACGCGCTCGAGACGCGCGCCTGGCTCGAGGCGGAGCATTTCCACTCCATCCGCCTGGTCACCGCCGGCTATCACATGCGCCGCAGCCTGCTCGAGTTCCGCCGCCTGCTGCCGCCGGAGGTCACGATCATCGCCCATCCGGTCTTCCCCGAGGCGGTGCGTCCGGGCACCTGGTGGTTTTCACGGGCCGGTGCCGGCGTGATTGTCATTGAATATATAAAGTATCTGGGAGCGCTCGCGCGGCCCCACCTGTTTCCTCATTCGGCAGGCTCGTCCTCCCCATGAAAATGTTTCGGGCTCTCGTCTACAACATCGGTTTCTTCGGCGGGACGGCCGTGCTCTTGATCCTGGCGCTGCCGCTCCTGGCGGGGCCACGGCACTGGACGAGCGCGCTCGCCCGCTTCTGGGCGCGCCTCACCTTTGCCTGGCTCAAGCTGACGATCGGTCTCGGCTACGAGCTGCGGGGACGCGAGAACCTGCCGGCCGGACCGGCCATCCTTGCGGTCAAGCACCAGTCCGCCTGGGAGACGCTGGCGCTCTTCGTGCTGTTCGACGACCCGGCCGTCGTGCTGAAGCGCGAGCTCTGGTCGATCCCCCTGTTCGGCTGGTACCTGCGCAAGCAAGGCACGATCGCGATCGACCGCAGCGGCAAGGCCGCGGCCTTGAAGCGCATGCTGGCCGATGCGGGGGCGGTGGCGGCCCAGGGCCGGCAGATCGCGATCTTCCCCGAAGGGACGCGCGGGCCGGTCGGCGGCAAGCTGCCCTATCAGCCGGGGGTGGCCGCGCTTTATACCCAGCTCAAGATCCCGATGGTGCCGATCGCGCTCAATTCCGGGCTCTATTGGAGCCGGCGAGCGTTCTTGAAGCGTAAGGGCACGGTGCTGGTGGAGATCCTGCCGCCGATCGAGGCCGGCCTCGACCGGCGCCGCGTGATGGCGCTGCTCGAAGAGCGGCTCGAGACGGCGACTGCGGCCTTGCTCAAGGAGGGCGGGTGGGAGAAGCCTGTGGAAAACTCTGTGGATCTCTTCGCGCCGAGCCCCTGAGCGGCCTGGGAAGATTATGGAATCGGTCTGGCCAATTTGCCAATTTCGGTTCGTGGTTTCATCCTACTAAAGGATTGACGACGAATCGGCGGCGCCGCATCGGGAAATTGCGCGAACGGCTCACCCGGCAGGGTTGATCCGACGGCAATGGCGCAGGATTGGTCGGGTTTGTGTAAGACTGCTGATTTGGCGGCTGCTTGCCGCGCGCCGCCGGAGGGTTCGAGGAATGACCAGCATCGCCGCCATCTCCCAGCAGATCTGGGACATGAAGTACCGGTTCAAGTCGCCGGAAGGCGAGCCTGTGGATAAAACCATCGAAGACACGTGGCGGCGCATCGCCCGCGCTGTCGCGGTGGTTGAAAAAGACTCGGAAAAGTGGGAGCCGGTCTTCTATCGGGCGCTCGAGGACTTCCAGTTCCTGCCGGCCGGCCGGATCGTCGCCGGCGCCGGTACCGAGCGGACGGTGACGCTGTTCAACTGCTTCGTCATGGGTACGATCCCCGACGACATGGGCGGCATCTTCGACCAGCTGCGCGAGGCCGCCCTCACCATGCAGCAGGGCGGCGGCATCGGTTACGATTTCTCGACCATTCGCCCCAAGGGCGCGCGGGTCACGGGCGTCGGCGCCGACGCCTCGGGGCCGCTGTCGTTCATGGACGTGTGGGACGCCATGTGCCGGACCATCATGAGCGCCGGCTATCGGCGCGGCGCCATGATGGCGACGCTCCGCTGCGATCATCCCGACGTCGAGGCTTTCATCGACGCGAAGCGCGAGCCGGGACGGCTCCGGATGTTCAACCTATCGGTGTTGGCGACAGACGCCTTCATGGCGGCGGTCAAGGCGGACGAGCCGTGGGATCTCGTGTTCGGCGGCATGGTCTATCGCACGGTCCGGGCGCGTGCGCTGTGGGACCGCATCATGCAGGCGACCTACGACTACGCCGAGCCAGGCGTGATCTTCATCGACCGCATCAACCGCCGGAACAATCTCGCCTATTGCGAGACGATCTCGGCAACCAACCCGTGCGGCGAGCAGCCGCTGCCGCCCTATGGCGCCTGCCTCCTGGGCTCGATCAATCTCGCCGCCCTCGTGCGCAACCCATTCGAGGCGTCGGCGGCACTCGACCTCGATCGCCTCGGCGAGCTCGTGCCGGTCGCCGTCAGGATGATGGACAATGTCGTCGACGTCTCGCGCTTCCCGCTGCCGGCGCAGGCGGGCGAGGCCCAGGCCAAGCGGCGGATCGGGCTCGGTGTCACGGGCCTCGCCGACGCGCTCATCATGTGCGGCGTGCGCTACGGCTCGGGCGAGGCGATCCAGCTGACCGAGCGCTGGATGGCCGCCCTCCGGCGCGCCGCCTATGGTGCCTCGATCGAGCTTGCGAGGGAGAAGGGTGCCTTCCCGCTGTTCAACCGGGATGCCTATCTCGCCGGCGAATCGATCCGCGAGCTCGACGAGGACCTGCGCCAAGGCATCGCCCAGCACGGCATCCGCAACGCACTGCTGACCTCGATCGCGCCGACCGGGACGATCTCGCTCCTGGCCGACAACATCTCCTCGGGCCTCGAGCCGGTGTTCAGCTTCCGCTACACGCGCACGGTGCTGATGCCGGACGGCACGCGCCGCGACGAGGAGGTGAGCGACCACGCCTACCGGCTGTTCCGCGCGATCAAGGGGCCGGACGCGCCGCTGCCGCCGGCGTTCGTCGACGCGCAGGGCCTCGCGCCCGACGATCACGTCGTCATGCAGGCGGCGGTGCAGAAATACATCGACAGCTCGATCTCCAAGACGATCAACGTGCCCGCCGACATCCCGTTCACCGCGTTCAAGGACGTCTATCTCAAGGCCTACGATCTCGGCTGCAAGGGCTGCACGACCTATCGGCCGAACGAGGTGACGGGTGCCGTCCTGTCGGTCGGCGGGCCGGGCGTGCCCGCGGCCCAGCCGATCGAGGCGGTTCAGCCCGGTGCCGGCGGCGCCGAGCTCGCGGCACGCCGGGCCGAGGGCGGCGACGTCATCCATCTGATGCAGCCGCTGTCGCGGCCGGACGCGCTCCAAGGCAGGACCTACAAGCTGCGCTGGCCCGAGAGCGACCATGCGATCTACATCACGATCAACGACGTGATCCAGGATGGCCGCCGGCGGCCGTTCGAGGTGTTCATCAACTCCAAGAACATGGACCATTACGCCTGGTCGGTCGGTCTGACGCGCATGATCTCGGCCGTGTTCCGCCGCGGCGGCGACGTGAGCTTCGTGGTCGAGGAGTTGAAGGCCGTGTTCGACCCGCGCGGCGGCGCCTGGATGGACGGGCGCTACGTGCCCTCGCTTCTGGCCGCCATCGGCGACGTGATCGCGCGCCACCTGGTCGAGATCGGCTTCATCTCGGGCGAGGCCGACCTGGTGCCGGCGGCGCAGCGCCCAGCCGCCCAGCGTCAGGTCGCAATCCCGGGCGAGGGTGCCGCCCCTCGGCTCGGGCAATGCCCGAAATGCGGCGTCGCGGCCCTCGTCCGGCAGGAGGGCTGCGCGCAATGCACCAACTGTGGCTATTCGAAATGTGGCTAGTCCAAGAATAACGTCGGGTCTTTGATCGGCTCCGACCCCTCAGCAAAAGAATGCAGGTCGAAATGGAATCTGCTATGCCGGCCGGAAGGGACGGTGCTATCGCCGGCACCTCAGGTCGGTATTCAAGCGTGAGTTGAGTTCTTCGGATGTTTGGCTCGAATCTGATGAATGAGAATGAAATCGACCTGGCACGGTTGATCGTGGAGACCTTGAATCTGGACTTCGACATCGAGACAGCCGATGCCAATACGCCGTTATATGGCGAGGGCTTTGGTCTCGATTCGATCGATATCTTGGAGGTCGCGCTCGCGGTGTCGCAGCGCTACGGCGTCAAGCTGCGCTCCGATGACGAAAACAACGTCGAGATTTTCAAGTCTTTGCGTGCCTTGAGCAATTACATCCAAGAAAACAAACAGAAATAGATGCCCGCTCGCGCCTGGCTCCTGTTCAAGGCGCTGCTGATCCTCTTCGCCATTGCCGCGCCATTCGTCACGCATTTCATCTTGGCGACGGGTGATTGGGGCATGGCCACTTATCTGCTGATCGCGGGTCAGGCGCTGCTGGCGCTTTGGGCGATTGGGATGGCGACGCGGCGCGCCTGGGCCCGCCTCGCCGGCGCGTTGATCCTGGCCGGCGGCCTCGCCCTGGGTGTGCTGCACCCGCGGGGCGGCTTTGTTCTGCTGACCGGCCTGCCGCACGCGCTGATCTATCTCGGCCTGCTGATGTTCTTCGGCATGTCGCTCCGCCCGGGCCAAGTGCCGCTGGTGACGCGGCTGTCCCATCAGATTCACGGCACGCTGCCGCCGGCGATCGATCGCTATACCCGGCGCGTGACCTGGGCCTGGTGCCTGTTCTTCCTGGGGCAGCTGCTGGGCTCGGCCCTGCTGCTTTGGCTGGCGCCGATCGCCTGGTGGTCGGCTTTCGTGAACATCCTCAATGCACCCTTGCTTACCGCTATGTTCCTGGGCGAAAAAATGACGCGATCCTTCTGGGTCACAAATCCCCCACGCGAGCATTTGCGGGATATCGTGCGGATGATCGTGATGGTGAAAGCTCAAATGGCAAGGCGCGATCGCGGATGCCCGCGGCCTCGGGAAACATGACGATGCAACCCCTTTCCTATCCGTTCCTGAGACACGCCAACCGGTCGGACATCCTGGTCCATGACGCCGAAGGCCCGATTTCGGTCGAGCGCTTCCTCGGCGACGTCGCCGCACTGGCGGCCCGCATGCCGGACGCGCGCCATGTGGTCAATCTCTGCGTCGATCGCTACCGCTTCACCGTCGGCTTCGCGGCAGCCCTCGTCCGCGAGCAGATCACCTTGCTGCCGTCGAGCGATGCCGAGGCGCCGCTCGAGCAGCTCGCCCGGAACTACGAGAGCGTCTATTTCCTGCACGATACGGATTTCGTCCTGATCGGGCGGGTGCCGACACTCTCGTTCCCACGCAATCTGGGGAGCGTTCCGGGCTCGCCCGTGCCGTCGTTTCCGGCGGATCGAACGGCGGCGATCCTGTTCACCTCCGGTTCGACCGGCGATCCGGTGCCGAATCCGCGCAGCTGGGGCGCTCTCGTGCGCAGCACCCGGGCGGCCGCGCGTGCGTTGGACGTGGCCGAGCTCGCCGGCGCGTCTCTGCTCGGGACCGTGCCGCACCAGCACAGCTATGGCATCGAATCGATCGTGATGCTGGCGCTGCAGCATGGGCTGGCGTTCCATGGCGCGCGGCCGCTGCTGCCGGCCGACATCATGGCGCAGCTGGCGGCCATGCCGGCGCCGCGCATCCTGATCACCACGCCGGTCCACCTGCGCAGCCTGGCCGCGCACGAGGGCGCATTGCCGCCGGTCCATTGCATCGTCAGCGCGACGGCGCCCCTGGCGCTCGACCTGGCGCAGCAGGCGGAAGCGCGGTTCGCGGCGCCGCTCTACGAGATCTACGGCTGTTCCGAAGTGGGCCAGATCGCCGCTCGGCGCACGGTCGAGACGGAGGAATGGTCCTGCATCGACGATATCGCGCTGACGCAACGGGATGACGACGTCTGGGCCGCGGGACCCGCTGCGGCGGTCGCGGCCCCGCTCAACGACATCATCGAGCTCAACGGCCCCAAGCGCTTCGTGCTGCGTGGCCGCAAGTCCGACATGGTCAACATCGCCGGCAAGCGCAGCTCGCTCGCCTACCTCAATTATCGCCTGAATGCGATCGATGGGGTCGAGGACGGCGTGTTCTTGCTGCCGGAAGGGAACGGCAAACGGCTCAGCGCCTATGTCGTGGCGCCGCGCCTCACCGCACGGCAACTGCTGGCGGCCCTCCGCCGCGAGATCGACCCGGCGTTCCTGCCGCGGCCGCTCGTCTTCGTCGACGTCCTGCCGCGCAACGCGCTCGGCAAGCTCACACGCCGCGCCCTGGAGCATCTGGTTCTTGAAGCCGTCGAGCGCTGAGGCGGGCTGGTCGTCGACCCTGCATCGCTTCGATGACGCGCACCCGACGGCCGCGGGCCATTTCCCGGGCAATCCAATCATCCCCGGCGCCCTGCTGCTCGATCATGCGCTCCGCGCGATCGGCATCGGCGGTGCCGCCGAGGTCCAGGTCGCGAAATTCTTGCGGCCGGTCCGGCCGGGTGACGCCGTGTCGATCCGGTGGCGCCGGGACGGCGCGCTCACGCAAGTCGAATGCTGGGTCGAGGACGAAAGAGCGCTGACCGGCGTGGTGCGCTCGCCATGAGCCTCGTCGATGCCCGACGTCCGGAATGGCTGCGGCGGAAGGAACGAGGCTCGATCCCGGTCATCCAGGCGCTCGTCTGGCTGTCCCTCGGGCTCGGCCGGCCGGCGGCGCGCCTGTTCCTGCCGGCGATCTGCCTCTATTTCATGATCTTCTCGGTCGCGGCCCGGCGTGCCTCGGTGCTGTATCTCAATCGCGCGCTCGGGCGCCGCCCGCGCTGGCTCGATATCTTCCGCCATTATCACGCGTTCGCATCCTGCGTGCTCGACCGCGTGTTCCTTTTGAAGAACCGAACGGACGATCTCGAGCTCCGGATCGAGGGCGAAGAGATCGTGAGCGGCATTCTGGCAAGCGGCAGCGGCTGCGTCCTCTTGGGCGCCCATATCGGCAGCTTCGAGGTGCTGCGCGCGCTCGGGCGCCGGCAGCCGAACTTGCGCGTCAACATGGTGATGTACGAGGAGAACGCACAGAAGGTCACCGCCGTGCTGAACGCGATCAATCCGGCGCTGACCGGGGATGTGATCAGCCTTGGCCGACCGGATTCCTTCATCACGGTCCAGCGCTGCCTCGATGAGGGGCATTTCATCGGCGTACTGGCCGACCGAAGCCTGACCGACGAGCACCAGGTCACCCGGCCGTTTTTGGGCGATCCGGCGCGCTTCCCGATCAGCCCGTTCCGGATGATCGCGATCCTGCAGAAGCCGGTCGTGCTGATGATTGCGGTCTATCGAGGAGGCCGGCGCTACGACATCCATTTCGAACGGTTCGCCGAAGCCGGTGAAATCCCCCGTCGGCCGGATGCATCAGCGCTTGACGGTCTCGTCGGCCGCTATGTGGCGCGGCTCGAGCACTATTGCCGGCTGGCACCCTACAACTGGTTCAATTTCTTCGATATTTGGAAGTGACATGAGAGCGCTCGCCGGCCTTGCCCTGCTGCTGCTCGCCCATGGTGCCTGGGCCGAGGAGGCGCCGTGGGGCCTCGTGCGGCTGATGGCGCAGCTTCAGGCGGTGAAGCAGGCCCGGGCCCACTTCGTCGAGCGCAAGACTGCGGCAATGTTGACCGCGCCAGTCGAAAGCACCGGGACCTTGAGCTATGTCGCCCCCGACCGGCTCGAAAAGATCACCCTGACGCCGGCTCCGGAAAGCATCGTGCTCGCGGGCGACACGCTGACCGGTGTCCAGCCGAACGGCGACAAATTCTCGATCTCGCTCGGCGATCACCAGGAGGTCGCGGCGCTGGTCGAGGGGGTGCGCTCGACCATGGCGGGCGATCTCCGAACCCTCGGCCGCTATTACGCGATCGATCTGGTCGGTCACCCGTCCGAATGGCATCTGACGCTGACGCCGCTCGACCGGTCCGTGCGCGACAAGGTCGACGCCATCCGCATCGATGGCGCGGGGGCCGTGCTCAGGACCATCTCGGTCCACGAGGCGGACGGCGACCAATCCGAAATGACCGTGATGCCGGACGGACCGTGAACCGCGCCTTGATCGTCTGGCTGGCCGGGTTGGCGCTCTCGGTCGGCATCATCCTGCACACGCCCTTCACCACCGACATGTCGGCCTTCTTGCCGCGCTCGCCGGAACCGACCCAGCAGATCCTGGTCGACCAGCTGCGCGATGGCGTTGCCTCGCGCCTGATCCTCGTCGATTTCGAGGGGGCGCCGACGGCGACGCTCGCCGCCATCAGCAAGGCCGTGGCGGCTACGCTGCGTCGTGCGCCGGATTTCAGTCTGATCGACAATGGCGAGGGCGGCATTGGCCGCCCCGACCAGGACTATATCTGGCGCAACCGCTATGTGCTCAGCGACGACGTCACGCCCGAGCGCTTCACCGCGGCGGGGCTGCATCAGGCGCTGCAGCAAGATCTGCAATTGCTGTCGTCCGGCATGGCGCCGCTTCTCAAAGGCAGCATCGGCCACGATCCGACCGGCGAGACCCTGGCTCTGGTGCGCCGGATGGCCGGCGAGGCGCAGCGGCAGATCCGCGAGGGCGTCTGGACGGCGCGGGACGGCACCCGTGCGCTGCTGTTAGCCCAGACCAGGGCGCCCGGTTTCGATATCGATGCCCAGGAGCAGGCGCTCGGCGCCATCCAGCACGCTTTCGCCGCGGCCCAGCGGTCAGTCGACGGCGGTGCCGCGGTGCGGCTGGTTGCGACGGGCCCGGGCGTGTTCGGCGTCAAGACGCGCGCCCAGATGAAGCACGACGTGTCGCTCTATTCGACCCTTGCGACATTGACCATCGTTGGGCTGCTGCTGGCGGTCTACCGCTCGCCGCGCATGCTGCTGCTGACCCTGGTGCCGGTCGTGTCCGGCGCACTTGCCGGCGTTGCGGCGGTCGGGGCCTGGTTCGGCTTCGTCCATGGCGTCACCGTCGGCTTCGGCGTGACCCTGATCGGCGAGGCGGTCGATTACGCGATTTATCTGTTCGCCCAGACCGATCCGGCCGAGGGGCCGTCAGGGACGCTGCGCCGGATCTGGCCGACCTTGCGCCTGGGCGTGCTGGTGTCGATCTGCGGCTTTGCGGCCATGCTGTTCTCGAGCTTCGTCGGCTTCGTTCAACTGGGCGTGTTCACCATCGTCGGCCTGGCGGTGGCCCTCGCGGTCACGCGCTTCGTGCTGCCAAGCTTGGCCTCCCGCCGTTACACGGGGCTGCGCGAGGCGGCGTTTGCGCCGGCGCTGCTGCGGCTCGTCGGGCGCGCACCGAAACTGCGGCTCCCGCTCGCAGCCTTGGCGCTGGTCGCCCTGGGGTTGGTAGCCCTCCGCAGCAATGGCCTGTGGCAGGACGAGCTGTCGAGCATGAGTCCGGTCTCCGCCGCCGACCAGGCGATCGACCGCGACCTGCGCCGCGACGTCGGCGCGCCCGACGTGCGATACATGGTCGTGGCCGAGGCCGATGATCAGGAAAGCCTGCTCGAGGCGTGCGAACGGGCGGCGGCGGGGCTGAAGCGGCTCATCCCGGCCGGCGTCCTGTCGGGCTATGATTCGCCCGACCGCTACCTGCCCAGCGCGGCGACGCAAGTCCGGCGCAAGGCGGCGGTGCCCGACCGGGCGACGTTGTCCGCCAACCTGGCGGCGGCGCTCGACGGCGTGCCGTTCCGGCCGGAGACGTTCACGCCGTTCCTCGAGGATGCCGCCGCTGCGCGCGAGGCGCCGCCGCTCACGCGCGCGGCGCTCGACGGCACCCTCCTTTCGCTGAAGCTCGACGCGCTGCTGATCGACCACGCGGGACATTGGGTCGGCGTCATGCCGCTGCGCGACGTCTCAGATCCTGGTCGCATCGCGGCGGCGCTCGAGGGCGTGCCCGGCGCGAAGCTGCTCGACCTCAAGGCGGAATCGGACCGGTTGCTGCACCGCTACCGGCAGGAGGCGCTGCTGCTGGGGATGTTCGGCTGCGGCGTGATCGCGGCCTTGCTGCTGGTGAGCTTCCGCGCCGTCGGCCCCGCCTTGGCCGTGCTGGCGCCGCTGGGCATCTCGGTCGTGCTGACCCTGGCGCTCCTGACGCTCGGCGGCCACCGGCTCTCGATCTTCAACCTGTTCGGTCTGCTGCTGGTCGTGGCGGTCGGGTCGAACTATTGCCTGTTCTTCCAGCGCGGCCATTTGACCGGAGCTGCCGGCCGGCGGACCGTCGCATCGCTGCTGCTGGCCAATATCTGCACCGTCGTGGGCTTCGGCGCCCTGTCGCTGTCGCGGATCCCGGTGCTGACCGGCATCGGCGGCACCGTTGCCATCGGCACGGCGCTGAGCCTGGTCGCCGCCGCGATCCTTACCCGGCCGGCGGCGTCGTGATGCGGGTGGTCGCGGACAGGCCTCCGACCGGGCAGCGGCCGCTGCTGATCATGCTGCCCGGTGCCGACATGCGTGCGGAGGACTTCCGGACCCACGGCTTTTTCGACGCCGTGCGCGCGGCCGGCCGGCCGGTCGACATGATCGCGGTCGAGACCGGCATGGAATGCTATCTCGACGGCGTTACCGTCCCGCAGCTGCATGCGCTCGTCCCGCCGCGGCCGGTCTGGCTGATCGGGATTTCGCTGGGTGGCATGGGCGCGCTGCTCTATGCCCGGGCCCATCCGGAGCGGGTCGCCGGCGTCGTCGTGCTGGCGCCCTTCATTGGTACGCGCGGTCTCGTCGCCCAGGTCGAGCGGGCGGGGGGCCTGCGGCATTGGCGTTCGCCGCCGGACGAGGCCATGACCGACGAACGCCGGCTGCTTGCGTGGCTTGGCGCCGGAGCCTTGCCGGACATCCATCTCGGCTACGGCACCGAGGACCGCTTCGCCGCCGCCCATCGCCTGCTGGCCGAGATCCTGCCGCCGGAACGCGTGCTGACGGCGCCCGGCGGTCACGACTGGCCGACCTGGTCCCGCTTGTGGCAGGACATACTCGCAACTTCAGCGTTCGGAGCGCTCGCGTGAACGAGACGATCAGCCCTCTTGTGCGCCGTGCGATCCGGCGTGCCGGCGTCGCCGGCCTGGCGTTGGCGACGGCCGGCTGCGCCACGGCGCCGCTCTTCGCACCGCCGCCTGCGACCGCGAGCGAGGAACAGATCTACACCCGGCTCTACCCTACCTATGCGGAAATCTGCGCCGTATCGCAGCTCGGCAAGAAATCCGGTTTCGGCGCCGAGATCAGCAGTGGCATCGGCGGCCATGCGGTACTCTATCTGAACGGTGTCTGCCGCAAGCGGGACGTCGATTATCCGGTCCTCGCCATGTGCGACGAGACCAACGACCCGGCCGACGGCGTCGGCCTCAGCGTCAACGCCCATTACCAGAATGCCGAATGGGTCGCCGTCGAGGGGCGGAAGTTCTTCTTCGACGGCGATCTCGGGCCGGGCGAGCCGCTGACGAAGGCGGCCTATCGCCGGACCCAGTCCGAAGCCTTGGCCAAGGGCGTCTTCAAGGGCGTGACCTTCCACGACGAAGTCTATGAGGACATGGCGCCGGGCTTCACGCCGGCGACGTATCAATACGAGATGTCGGTTGCGACCGACTATGCCATCACCTTCGGCCGCAACCGCTATTGCGCCCGCGTTCCGCTAGACCGGGCGCAGATGCAGATCATCGTCGGCTATCTGAACGAGCAGAACGCGCCCTATCGCGCCGGCGAGGTGTTCGATTGGAACCTCTTCGAGCACAACTGCGCCCATCTCAATCACAATGCCCTTGCCGCCGCCGACATCTGGGACGAGTGGGAGACCGATCGCTTCATCCTGGTCTCGCTGTTCGATTTCCCGGTGCCGAAGAACGAGTTCGTCAATCTGATGCGGCGAACCAACGACCTGCCGATCGACGACCTGGTGGCGCTCTATCGCGATGAGGCCGCCCGCCGCCTGCTGCTGAAGCGTGGGCGATTGCCGACTGAGCCGGGCGCGCTCTTGGATCTGGGCACCATCCCACGGCAAAACGAGGTCTATGATCCGGATTCGCGCATCATCTTCTATGACGAGCCGATCACCGGCAGGTACGAACAGCATTTTCGCGAGATCCTGAGCCAGCCTCGCTATTTCCGGCTGCGCGACAACCTCGCCTATTTCGCCGGGCTTTATGCCAAGATCGAGACCGGACGACGGCCGGTCGAGGCCTATCTTGCCGATCATCCCGATTGGGACGCCGACAGGCAGGCCGACTTCCGCCAGTTCTATGCGGCGTATTTCACCTATGTCGATCGGGAGTCGAAGACCGTCGCCCGGGATCTCGCGGCGCTCGACGCCAAATCTCCAATGCCGGGACAGTCGTGACGTCTTTTGTTCTCAGCCACTTTGCTCTCGCCTCGCCCTTGGGCGCCGGCCGTGCCGAAACCGTCGCCGCACTCCACGACGGACGCGGCGGTCTCAGCCCCTGCGCGTTCGAGACCGTACGGATCCCGACTCACATCGGTGAGGTCGACGGGCTCGATCGGCCGGTCGCCGGCGGGCTCGCGGATTATGATTGCCGCAACAACCGACTGGCGCTGATGGCGCTGGAGCAAGACGGCTTCATCGATGCCGTGGCCGGTGCCCGCAAGCGCTATGGCGCGCATCGGATCGGCCTGTTCGCCGGTACCAGCACAGCCGGCATCCTCGAAACCGAACTGCTGTTCCGCCGCCGCGACCCGGTGACCGGCGCCTTGCCGGCGGATTTCCATTACGCCCAGACCCACAATACCTACTCGGTCGCCGATTTCGCGCAGCGGGTGCTGGGCCTCGCCGGACCGGCCTTCGTCGTGTCGGCCGCCTGCGCCTCGACGGCGAAGGCGTTCGGCAATGCCGCGCGCATGATCGCGCTCGGCCTGTGCGATGCTGCGGTCGTTGGCGGCGCCGACAGCCTGTGCCTGACCACGCTCTATGGCTTCCATTCCTTGCAACTGACCGCCGAGGGGCCGTGCCGGCCGTTCGATGCGTCGCGGAGCGGCATCTCGATCGGCGAGGCCGCCGGCTTCGCGCTCCTCGAGCGGGCCGAACGTGCTCCGGGGGCGATTTCCCTGCTGGGCATCGGCGAGAGCAGCGATGCCCACCACATGTCGAGTCCGCATCCGGAAGGCTTGGGCGCGCGGATGGCGATGGAAAGGGCGCTGGCCGCAGCGGGCCTGGCGCCGGAGGACATCGACTATATCAATCTGCACGGCACCGCGACCCGCGTCGGCGACGCGGCCGAGGACCAGGCGATCTGGGGCCTCTTCGGCGACCGGACGCCGTGCAATTCGACCAAGGGCCAGACCGGCCATACACTGGGCGCCTCGGGCATCCTGGAGACGATCATCGCGGCGCTCTGCCTCGACGAGGGCTTCATTCCATCGAGCCCGACGACCGAGCGGCTCGACCCGACTTTACGCTGCCGTTATCTGATTCAAGGCACCGACCGGCCGCTTCGCCGGGTCATGAGCAATTCCTTCGGCTTCGGCGGCAGCAATTGCAGCGTGATCCTGGGGGCCGCACCGTGAAGCTGTTCGTCGACGGCATCGGCCTGTGCGGGCCTGGCCTCGCCGATTGGGTCCAGGGGGCTCCGATCCTGGCCGGCAGCGCGATGTACCATCCCGCTCCCGTGACATTGGTGCCGAGCGAGCTGCTGCCGCCGGCCGAGCGGCGGCGCATGACCGAGACGGTGAAACTGGCGCTGGCGGTCGGCAGCGAGGCAGTCGCCCGGTCGGAACGCCAGGCGGAGGCGCTGCCCTCGGTCTTCACCTCGTCCGGTGGCGACGGAGCGACCATCACCGACATCCTGGAGATTCTGGCGTCGGAGGAGCGCGGGGTCTCGCCGACCCGCTTCCACAACTCGGTCCATAACGCGCCGTCCGGCTATTGGAGCATCGCGACCCATTCGCGCGAATCCTCGACCAGCCTGTGCGCCCATGATTTCAGCTTCGCCGCCGGCCTCCTCGAGGCGGCGAGCCTGGCGACGAGCGAGACCAAGCCGGTCCTGCTGGTCGCCTATGACCTCCCTTATCCGGCGGCGCTGCACGCGGCGCGGCCCATTCAGTCGATCTTCGGCACGGCCCTGCTGCTGTCGCCGGCGCGAGAGAGCCGGAGCTTGGCGACGCTCACCCTGTCGCTCGATCGCGAGGCCGCCGAGACGACCATGCCGGATCCGGCGCTCGAAGCCTTGCGCATCGGCAATCCCGCGGCCCGCGCGCTGCCGGTGCTGGCGGCGCTGGCCGGCGGGGCTCCGCGCCGGGTCACCCTGGCGCTGATGGCCGGCAACCGCTTGACGCTCGAGGTGGCACCGTGATCGGCCGGGCGCAGATCGAGGCGCTCATCCCCCATGCCGGCCGCATGTGCCTGCTGGATCGGATCGAAGCTTGGGACGCGCGCACGATTCGCTGCCGGGCAACGAGCCATCGCGATTCCGCCAATCCGCTGGCGGTCAACGGACGGCTCGGAGCGGCGTGCGGCGTCGAATATGCCGCGCAGGCAATGGCGCTGCACGGCGGCTTGACCGGGGCGGTGGGCGGCCGTCCCCGCGCGGGCTATCTCGCCAGCCTGCGCGCGCTGTCGCTCAAGGTCGAGCGGCTCGACGGTCTCGCGGGCGACCTCATCGTCGAGGCCGAACGGCTGGCGGGCGAAGGGGCGAGCGTGTCCTACGGCTTCAGCGTCAGTCATGACGGCATCGTGCTGCTGAGCGGGCGTGCCGCGGTCATCCTGGAGGGAAAAGCGACATGAAGCGGGCGCTCGTCACCGGCGGCAGCGGCGATATCGGGTCCGCCATCTGCCGCAAGCTCGCCGCGGACGGCGCGCATGTCGTCGTCCATGCCAACCGGAACCTGGACCAGGCCGAGGCGGTCGCCGAAGCCATCCGGGCCGCCGGAGGGGCAGCCGAAGCCGTGCAGTTCGACGTGACCGATGCCGACAGGACGGCTGCGGCGCTCGAGCGCTTGGCGGGTCCGATCCAGATCCTGGTCAACAATGCCGGCATCCACGAGGACGTGGTGATGCCGGGCATGCGGCGCGACCAATGGTCGAGCGTGATCGACGTCACGCTCAACGGCTTCTTCAACGTGACGCAGCCGCTGTTGATGGCGATGATGGCGACGCGCTGGGGGCGCATCGTCAACCTGTCCTCGGTCTCGGCCCTGGTCGGCAATCGCGGCCAGACCAACTATGCGGCCGCCAAGAGCGGCCTGCACGGCGCCACCAAGTCGCTGTCGCTGGAACTGGCCAGCCGCGGCATCACCGTGAATGCGGTGGCGCCCGGCATCATCCAGTCCAAGATGACCGAAGGCAGCTTCGACAAGGAGGCGATCGGCCGGCTGGTGCCGATGAAGCGGGCCGGTACGGCCGACGAGGTCGCGGACCTGGTGGCCTTCCTGGCGTCGGACCGGGCCAGCTACATCAGCGGCCAGATCATCTCGATCAACGGCGGGATGATTTGAGCCGGTGGGCCAGCAGCAATGGCAGGCGGACGAGAAGGCTCGCCAGCAGCCGCAGGTGCATGCAGGTCAGCAGGGCATTGTCCCGTCCATAGCGGAAGTGCGAGACACCGCCCTCGTCCGGCGTGAAGTAGCGCACGGGGGCGGGCAGGCTGATCGGGTTGAAGCCGCTCCAGCACAGGCGCACGGCAGCCTCCGCGTCGAAATCGAAGCGTCGCATCCAGCGATGCGCCTCCATCACCCGGCGCAGAGCGGCGACCGGATAGACCCGGAAGCCGAACAGCGAATCGAAACCGCCGCTCCAGAGCGTCTCGACATCGGTGCACCAGTTCGAGAGCTTGCGGCCCAGTACCCGAATGCGGGGCGCGGTGTCGTCGAAGATCGGACGCCCCAGGATCAGGCTTCGAGGATTGTTGCGCGAGGCGGCGATGAAATCGGGAATGAGGGCCGCCGGATGCTGGCCGTCGGCGTCCATGGTCAGCGCGTGGGTAAAGCCCGCCGCCTCGGCCAGGCGGATACCGTGCAGGATCGCCGCACCCTTGCCTTCGTTTCGGGCGAGCGTCAGCAGGCGGATCGCGGGGTCTTCCGCGGCGAGACGCGCCAGGCTCTTGTCGCTGCCGTCGGTGCTGCCGTCGATCACGACCCAGACCGGTGCCCAGAAGCGCCGCGCCTCGCGCACGGTCTCGACCAGCTTCGGACCGGAATTGTAGCTGGGGATCAGCACCAGGTGCGTGCGTGCGATCGAGGGAGTGGCGGCAACGCGCGGTGCTGCCGGCGGGGCCGGGCGCATTGCCGTTTCGAAATCGAGACCCATGGCCGAGGATCAGGTCCTCGGCGCCGTTGCGGCTTGGCGGACGAACAGACGACCAAGCTTCATGAGGCCGGTGTTCACGTAATAGAGCCCTTTGAACAGCAGCAGTCGGGAGCGGATCGGCGAATCCTCGGCGACGTCGCCGGCCAGGAGCGACAGCACCGCTTCCTCCATGCGGAACAGATTGCGCGGGGCCATGAACAGATTGCGGATCACCGGGCTGGTGATGCGGTAGATGAACCAGGTGAAGCGGTCGCGGCCGGTAATCACTTCGCGCTCGAACTGCCGGAGCGCGGTTCTGGCCTCCGCCGGCCGGTCGAGGCACCGGACGACGGCGTCGGCACCGATGAAGGCGCTGCGCATGGCGAGATAGACGCCCGTCGAGAATACCGGATCGATGAAGGTCGAGGCGTCGCCGATCAGGATGAAGCCGTCGCCGCTCATGCGGTCGGTGCCGTAGGAATAATTGCCGGTCGCGGTGGCGGGGCCGGTCAGGGTCGCCCCCGCAAGGCGCTCCGCAAGGGCGGGACACTGGTCGATCAGGCCGCGGAACAATGCCGTGGTGTCGCCCTGGCGGTCCTTGAACACGGCCGGCGGGCAGACCGCGCCGACGCTGGTCGTGCCGTCCGACAGCGGAATGAACCAGAACCAGCCCTTGGCGAACCAGAAGATGCTGATGTTGCCCTCGGCCTTGCCCGGGAGCCGTTCGGCACCGGCGAAATGGCCGTAGACGGCAGCGCTTTCGTGCCGCCGGTTGCGCTGTTTCAGCTTCAAGCGGTTGGCGAGGAACGTGTCGCGGCCGGTCGCATCGACGACGAAGCGCGCGCGCCATTGCCGGGTGCTGCCGTCCGCCATCGTGCCGGCGACCTGGGCGCCGCTGCCCCGGATGAATTCGAGCTCGGTCACCCGGCAGCCCTCGATCACCGTGGCGCCCTTGGCAGCCGCGTTCTTCAGCAGGATATGGTCAAAATCCGAACGGCGTACCTGGAAGGAATAATCCATGTCCTTGCGCCAGCCGTCGGCGAATTCCAGAAGGCTCGGCTTCGGGTGGTGCGGCGACACGAACTCGATGCCGAACTTCGGCATGCCGACCCGCTCGACCGCCTCGCGGACGCCGAGCTTGTCGAACAGGGGAAGATTGAACGGCAGCAGCGATTCGCCGATGTGGAACCGGGGATGCTGGTCCTTGTCGACCAGCATGACGCTCTTACCCCTTTCCGCGAGCAGGGCGGCAATGGTCGAGCCGGCAGGACCGCCGCCAATAACCAGGACGTCGCAAATCTCGTCACCCATGCCGACGGTCACCTGTCCCACTCCGATGCTCCGACCTGCGCCTGTCTCCCGCACTTGTCGGATGCCATGATCGGCGATCATGGTCAACGTCTCCCGCATCGGCTTCGTTCGAGCGTTTAGCATAGGGATTTGCCCTCAACCAGAAGCATCTGGTATGGGGAAACGGGTCGCGGCCGCGCGGCACTTGTCCGACGGGGATCGTGGAAAAACCTATGGATGCCAGCCGCGACGAGAATGATGCTTTCGCCGCGCGGGCAACGCCGCAATTCGTGCGTGCATTGTTCAACGACACGGCGCCGCACTACGATACGATCAACGCGATCTTCTCGCTCGGTTCCGGCGGCTGGTACCGGCGGCGCTGCCTGCGCCGTGCCGGGCTCAAGCCTGGGCACAGGGTGCTCGACGTCGCAATCGGCACCGGCCTCATCGCTGCGGCGGCACATGACATCGTCGGGCCGGACGGCGACATCATTGGCCTCGACCTCAGCGAGGCGATGCTCGCAGAGGCTCGGCGCAAGCTCGATATTCCCCTGATACAGGGCCTGGCCGACCAACTGCCGCTCGCCGCAGCGACGGTCGATCTTGTCGTCATGGGCTATGCCATCCGGCATATCGACGACCTGGACGCCTGCTTCCGCGAGTTCCGCCGGGTGCTGAAGCCGGGCGGCATCCTGCTGCTGCTCGAGGTCAGCAGCCCGACCAAGCCGATTTACCGCACGACGCTTGCCCAGTACCTTGGCCGTGCCGTGCCGGTATTGAGCCGATGGATCACGCGACAGCCGAAGATCCGGGCGCTCATGGCGTATCACTGGGAAACCATGGAGAATTGCGTGCTGCCAGCGGTGATCGAGCAGACGATGGTGCGTGCCGGATTTTCCGACGTGGTGTGCGAGGGCTGGTTCGACCTGTTCCGCAGCTATGCCGGCCAGCGGCGCTGACCGCGAACTTCGAGAGAGGAAAGCCTCGATGACGAGCGCGGTACATCAGACGGAGCATCTGCTGTTTCTCGTGCTGCTGCAGCTGATCATCATGATCGGCGCCGCACGGCTGATGAACACGGTATTCCGCCGGTTGGGTCAGCCGGGCGTCGTCGGCGAGATCGTCGCGGGCCTGATGCTCGGACCGTCGCTGTTCGGTCATTTCTTTCCCGGAACTTCGACCGATCTGTTCGGCAAGACCGCATCGCCGCCGATCGTCATTCTGAGCCAGATCGGCCTCATCCTGCTGATGTTCCAGATCGGCACGGACTTCGAGTTCGGCCATCTGAAGGCGGCGCGCAACCGGCTTGCCACCGTCTCGGTCGCGATCGCCTCCATCTGCGTCCCGTTCGCCCTCGGCTTCGCCATCGGCGAGGCCTCGGCCCCGACGCTCGCACCCGGCACCGATGCGCTGACCTATAGCCTGTTCCTGGGCGTCGCCGTCGCGATCACCGCCGTGCCGGTGTTGGGACGGATTCTGCGCGAATACGGCCTCAACCAGACTGAAATCGGCGTGGTGGCGATTTCCGCCGCTGCGATCAACGATGTGGTCGGCTGGGTCCTGCTGGCCGGCGTGTCGGCTTATGCGACCGCCAGGTTCTCCGCCGTCCAGATGAGTCTGCAGTTGGGCGGCTTGGCGGTGTTCATCGTCGTGCTTGGGGTCGTATTGCGCCCGCTTTGCGACCGGCTGTTGAAGCGCCTGCCGGTCCGCGACGGCGAGGTGCCGCCCAACCTGATGGCGATCGTGCTGTGCCTGGTCTTCGCGATGGCGATCTGGACGTTCCAGCTCGGCATTTTCGCGATATTCGGCGGTTTCGCGGCCGGGTTGCTGTTCCATCGCCACCTGGGCTTCGTCGATGCCTGGCGCCGACAGGTCGGCCAGTTCGTGCTGGTGTTTTTCCTGCCGATCTTCTTCACCTTCACCGGGCTCCGCACCAACATCCTGGGCCTGACCGGGGCGACCGACATGCTATGGCTCGCGATCGTGCTGGCCGCCGCCATCCTGGGCAAGATCGTTCCGGTCTATATTGGTGGGCGGCTCGCCGGGTACAGCCATCACGAATCGGCCATTCTCGGCTCGCTCATGAACACGCGCGCGCTCATGGAGCTGATCGCGCTGAACATCGGCTTCGATTTGGGCTTCATTCCGCAGAACGTCTTCACCATGCTGGTGATCATGGCGGTGACGACCACGGTGATGACGGGGCCGCTGCTCAAGCTGCAGCTGCCGCGCGCCGGCCACCCAGTCCCGGTCGGCATCGAGGCCTGATCTCCACCCCACGCGGGACGGAACCATTCCGCCGACGCCGGCGAAATACTATATGAGATGTGGGCGGCCGGGCCGCCCCGGTATCCTGGCTGCGGGAGTCGAAGCCATGCGCGCAAGCATCCTGATCCTGTCCCTTTCGGTCTTGATGGCCGGCGCGACACCTTTCACGGCAGCCCGTGCCGACGACAACGACAGTACGGCCGTCGAGCAGGCGCGGCGCGACGGCCGGGCAGTCGGTCAAGGCACGCGAGACACCGCGATCGAGGTCGGCAACGGCGTCGAGAGCACGGCCAACAAAGTCGGTCACGGCGTCCGTGACACCGCGATCGAGGTCGGCCACGGCGTCGAGAACGCGGCTCACGCCGTCGGTGCCGGCTTCGAATCGGCCTGGAATTCTCTGGTCGGCAAGGACGACAAGGCGAAGTAGCCGGGCCTGACAGGCTCGCCCGGCGGCCCGCCAGGAGAGGAAGCCGGTCGAGACCCAGGGCACGGCTGCGACCAGCACCAGGCCGGCCATGAGCGCCAGCACATAGCCGGCGATCGGCAACAGCAGCACCGCTGCGAGAATCCCGACACGACCCGACGCTGTGATACCCTGACAGTCATGGCGATCTGGAAAGAAACCATCATGCTTTTCAATGCATTACGGAATCTGACGCTATTTCTCGATTTAGAAGAAATGCGGGTGATCGAAGAATAACGGCGGGTCTTCGGTCGTGCCCGCGCTCCCGATGAAAGCTGTCCCGCCCCGTCTCTTCGGGGCTCTCTTCTATGGGGGGATGGTTTCGGCGGCATTGCCGGCTGTAGCGGGGGGACAATCGACCGTCCCTTCGCAAACGCAGCAGATCGTCTACGACATCCCGGCTGAGAGCCTTGCCGCTGCACTCAAGGCTTATGCCGAGGCCAGCGGCGTGCAGGTGCTCTACGAGACGGCGCTGACGGACGGCCAGCGGTCGGCGGCGGTGAAAGGAAAACTGGCGCCCGATATCGCATTGCAGATGCTGTTGGCCGGCTCCGGCCTGATCAGCCGCCATACCGATGTCGACGCCGTAGCTATTCTGCCGGCGCCGCGGGCGGAGACCGCCGCCGCGATGCCCCAGGTCCCGCCGGACGCCCGCTTCCTCGGTGCCTTGCAGGCCGGTCTTCTTGATACGCTCTGCCGCAGCGACGAGACGCGGCCGGGCGCTTATCACGTGGGCGTGCAGTTTTGGATCGCGCCCGACGGCGTCGTCCAGCGCTCGGCGTTGCTTGGCTCCACCGGAGAGCCGCGCCGCGATGCAGCCCTCGCCGGCGCGTTGGGGACGATCGCGATCCGCGCCCTGCCGCCGCCGGGGATGGGGCAACCTGTCACCCTGATCATCACGCCCCGCTCGCCCGCAGAGGGTGACGAGTGCGGAGGGCGATGAAGGGGCGAGCGGGTCAGTCCTCAATGGCGAGACGACAGGGCGTCGCCGAATTGTAACCGAGGGGCACTACAAGGCGCCTTGTCATTCCGGTTACGTGCGGGTAGCTCGGCGAGAAGTGGTCCGGCCAATGGGGAAAACGACATGGGCGGTGCTGCGCGACCTGTTGGCCGGCCGATATGAAGAGTTCAAGTTCCGCCTGACCCGCCGGCTCGGTTCCGAGGAATTGGCCGGCGAAAGCCTCCAGGAAACCTGGCTGCGTCTCAATCGGTATGACGAGGTCGGCCCGGTGCAAAGCCCGGCGGCTTATGTCATGCGCGTTGCGCTCAACATAGCGGCTGATCGCAGGCGGGCCGAGGACCGTCTGGCGCGCCGGCGGGAAGTCGATGCCGCTCTCGATGTCGCCGATCCGGCGCCCGGCCCGGAGCGCGAGGCCGAAGGGCGGCTTCAGCTCGAAGCCCTCCGTCGCGCCATCGACACGCTGCCGGACCGCGCCCGGGAGATCCTGACGGCGGCGCGGCTCCAGGGACAATCGCAGCAGGAGATCGCGGATCGGTTCGGTATTTCGACCCGCATGGTGCGCATCGAATTGCGGCGGGCCCTCGATCATTGCGAAGCGCAGCTCGGAGAGGATTTCCTATCCGGACCGGCCCCGTCGTCTATAGAGAAGGCGGATCGTCCGGCACCCGCGGCTGGGGGTGATCGGACAGGAGCCGCGACCCGACGATGACCGCCATGGACGAGACGACAACAGACGAGCTCAACAGTGAGGACGACGCCCTGCGGCGCGAGGCCAAGGACTGGGTCGTGCATGTCGCGACAGGGCCCGTGACCAAGGGCGATCTCAAGGCCCTGGCGCGCTGGCGGGCGCAGAGCCCGAAGCATGCCGAAGCCTATGCCCGGGCCGCCGGCCTGTGGCAGGCGTTGGGAGAGCCCCTCGAAGCCGCCGAACGGGTGCCGCGGCAAGATCCGGTCGGCCGTTCCGCAAACGCCAGGCGGCCGCTTGGGCGCCGCGCCTTTGTCGGCGGCGCGCTCGCCGCCTCGGCGGCGGCCGGTCTCGCGGTCGCCTATCCGCCCTTTGGCCTTTGGCCCTCGCTCGGTGAACTGACGGCACAGTATCGCACCGGGACGGGCGAGCAGCGGCAGATCGCACTCGGGGACCGCTCCTCGGTCGAGCTCAATACCAGGACCAGTCTCGATATCCGGCAATCGGTCGAAGCGGACAGCATCGAGCTGATCGCGGGCGAAGCCGCCCTGGCTGCGGGAGCGAAGCCGCTCGCCGTCCACGCTCTGGAGGGTCGAACTTCTGCGATCGAGGCGCAGTTCACGGTGAGGTGCGACGGCCCGGTCGTGCGGGTGACGTGCCTCGCCGGCAGCGTCGCGGTCACCTATCGCGGGGACACGGCGAGAATCCTGCCGAAGCAGCAGGTGGCCTATGCCGCTGCGTCCGGTCTCGGTTCAGTGACGCCGGTCGATCCGGAGATTGTCGCCGGATGGCGCGACGGCCTCCTCGTCTTCGACAACGAGACGCTGTCGCAGGTGATCGAGGAGGTCAATCGCTACCGTCCGGGCCACATCATCCTGGTGAATGCGGCGCTGGGCGGGCGGCGAATCTCCGGACGCTTCAAGATTGCCCGGCTGGACGCCGTCCTGACGCAATTCCAAGCGGTGTTCGGCGCCAAGGTCACATCGTTGCCCGGTGGCTTCGTTCTGCTGGGCTGATGCCGTGCCGGGACGAACAGCGGACCGACAATTTCCCGGTTTTCAGAAATTATTTTTGCACGGTCCATTTCCTATCGGCTGACGCCCGGACGTCTATAGGCCGTCGGAGCATCCGACGACCAGGCGGCAGCCTCAAGGGCGGTCGCCCGGCCTCGTAATAGCCGAGAGAGCCCTATGCCCGTTCGTTCTGCCGCCCGTGCTTCACGCTCCTTCCACGCCGCACTTCTCGCCAGTGTCAGCGCGCTGACATTACTGATGACCGGTGCCCCGGCGGAGGCGCGGAACATTCTCGCGGCGGATGGCGCGGCCTCGGCGGCGGCCAACGCGGCGGCGGGCGCCGTCATGTCGGCGCAGCAGGCGGCGGCCGCGACGCAGCAGTCGATGAACTCGCTCGCCCGCGCGACCCAGGCGATCCAGGCCATGCAAGCGGCCCAGGGCGCTGCCCGCAACCTGGCCTTGAGCGCGCCGAGCACGGTGCCGAACGGGCTCGGCGCCGGCGGGCTGCAGGTGGCGCCCAATGTCGGGACGGATCCGAGCCTCTGGCAGAATGCGAACCTGCCGACCCAGGCGACGAGCGGCGGGCAGACCACCGTCACCGTCAAGCAGACCGCGCAGAAGGCGATCCTGACCTGGGCTCAGTTCAACGTCGGCAAGGACACGACGGTCCATTTCGACCAGACGGCCGGCAACAGCTCGGCCGGCAACAACTGGATCGCGCTCAACCGGATCGTCGATCCCTCGGGCGTGCCGAGCCAGATCCTGGGCCAAATCAAGGCCGAGGGCTCGGTCTATCTCCTGAACCGCAACGGCGTGATCTTCGGCGGGTCCAGCCAGGTCAACACGAACTCGCTGCTGGTCACCTCGCTGCCTTTCCTCAGCGAACCGCTCAATCTCGCCGCCATGACGCCGGGCAGTGCCGCCTATGACAACGCGGTGGCGGCGAGCAACGCGATGTTCCTCGGGCCGGGCATCACCGGCCCGGCGAACCAGAATCAGCTCTCGCTGGGCATGGGCACGTACACGGCGAGCGATCTCCAATCCATCGGCGCCGTCAGCGTCGAGGCCGGTGCCCAGCTTCAAGTTGGAAGCCTGGGCTGGGCATTCCTGGCGGCGCCCAGCGTCAGCAATGCGGGCACGATCCTGGCGCCGGGCGGGCAGGCCATCCTGGCCGCCGGTGTCGGCGTCGGCCTCACGGTATCGGGAGCCCCAGGCTCTTCCTGGCTTTCGCCCTATCTGACCGGGCGGGTCTCCACCGGGAATCCCGATCCGACCCCGCTGTTCGCGGCGACGAACACGGGGCTCATCGAGGCGGCGACCGGCAACGTGACCATGCTGGGCGCCACGATCAATCAGCTCGGCGTCGTCGCAGTCACGACCAGCATCACCCGTCCTGGCGCGATCACGCTCACCGCCTATGACGAGGGAAACGGCGGCGGTGCGGCCTACGCCTTTCGGGGCGGGCCCCTGGTCTTCGGGCCGCAGTCGGTGACGACGGTCTTGCCACAGGAGAACGGCGAGACGACGACCTCGACCCAGTCGGCAAGCCAGACCTTCGTGCCCGGCAGCATGAACCTGACCGGCGGTTCGGTCATATTCCAGGGCGGCTCGCTCGTCGAGGCGCCGGGCGCCTCGGTCGGCGTGACCGCGCTGCAGCTCGCCCAGTCCCCGCTCGACCCGACGGTGGCGAGCCGGATCTATATAGACAACGGCGCCGTGATCGACGTGTCGGGCCTGGCCGACGTCGAGCGGCCGGCCTCGGCAACGCTCGTCACGATCGGGCCGCTGACCGCCAACGATCTGGCGGACTCGCCGCTGCAGCGCAACGGCTTCCTGCTCGGCAAGACGGTGGTGATCGACAGCACGGTTTCCGGCACCCGCGCGGACGGCGAGGCCTGGGTCGGCTCGCCGCTGCTCGACGCCCAAGGCTACGTCGACCAGATGCCGCGCACCATCGACCAGATGCTGGTCAATGCCGGCACGCTCAAGCTTGCCGGCGGCGAGGTGATCGCGGCGCCCGGCTCGATCATGAACCTGACCGGCGGCTATATCCATTACCTGGGCGGCACGGTGCGCACGACCCGGCTGATGGATGCCTCGGGCCATATGGCCGACATCGCCAAGGCCGACCCGAACGATACCTATGTCGGCATCGCCGGCCAGTTCACGGTCGACCACGCCAAGTGGGGGGTGAAAGAGGTCTATGGCAGTGCGCTGCTCGACGTCGGCATCAATCAGGCCGACTTCATCCAGGGCGGCAGCGGCGGCACGCTCGATATCCTGGCTGGTGCAATCTACGCGCCCTATAACCCGACCGGATCGACCGGGGCCACAATCCTCGACGGCACGATCGAGGCCTGGGCCGAGTCCGGCCGCAAGCAGGTCGCCGGCGGTACGCTCGCCAAGGGCGGCGTGCTGCTGGTTGGCGATGCGGCGCTCGCGAAGATCCTGTTCCCGGCGGCGGCCGAGAACGGCAGCCCGCCGACGACGACACAGGGCATCGTCATCGCCGACCAGGGGACCGATCTCGGCGCGATCGATCCCGCCTTCAATGCGAACACCTCGCTCATGACCGCCGGCAACCTGGCCAAGGACCAGTTCGACCCGGGCAACCCACTTTTCACCTCGATGCTCTCGGCGCCGCTGCTCGATGCGGCCGGCTTTTCCTCGATGAGCTTCAGGGCGTCCACCAACCTCGCGGTCGAGGCGCCTCTTACGGTCCAGCCGGGCGGCTCGATCTCGCTGACCGGCGGTGCCGTCCAGGTCAATGCCGACCTGACGGCGCCGGGCGGTGCCATCGCCGTGACGGGGACAGGCTATTTGGTAGCCCAGAGCCTGAGCGGCATCCTGCCGTCCCGGCTCTTCACCGGCGACGTGACGGTGGCATCCAGAGTGACGGTGAGCGCCGCCGGGCGCTGGGTCAACGATACCGGTCTCGGCCCCGACCAGATCGCAGGCACGGCCGATCTCGACGGCGGCAGCATCTCGATCACCACCCAGGCCAATGCGGCCCAGCCAGCCACCAACACTCCCGTCGTCGACCTGACCGGCTCGATCAATCTTGCGAAGGGCAGCGTGCTCGACGTCTCCGGCGGCGGCTATGTCGACACGAACGGCAAGCTCAAGCAGAGCGACGGCATCCCGGCCGGCAAGGGCGGCAGCGTCTCGCTCCAGACGTATGTCTTCACCGGCGGCGCCTTCGGCACCTACGGCGGGATGGTCAAGCCGGACACCCAGCCGGTCGGCGGCAGGATCGTCCTCGACGGCGTGCTGCGCGGCTACGGCTTCTCGGGTGGCGGCACGCTCACGCTGCAGGCCCTGGGCATCGAGATTGGCGGCGATCCGGCGACGGCGCATCCCTACGATCTCGTCCTGCCGGGCGATTTCTTCACCCGCGGCGGCTTCGGTGCCTATGCGCTGTCGGCGGTCTATGACGCCACGATCGCGGCCGGCACGACGGTCACGGTGAGCGAGCGGAACTTCATCCCGAACCTGCCGGCCCTGCTCGCCGCCCCGACCGGGACCGGCCTCTACGGGGCAGGGAGCGTGCTGCCCGATGGGGCCCCCGACGGGACCTATGTCACGATTGGCGCCCTCGATCCCTATCACCGCCAGGCGGCCGGCTTCTCGCTCACGTCCGACAGCTATCTGTCGTGGAACGGCAGCGCCTCGCCGATGAGCTATCTGCCGCCGTCCTTCTCCGGGGTCACGAATACGCTGCTGCTGGACACCGGGGCAGCGATCCTGGCCGACCCGGGGGCGGCCGTCTCGCTCGCCTCCTATGACCAGCTCACCGACCTCGGCACGATCACCGCCCATGGCGGCTCAATCGCGCTGACCGCCTCGGCGCTCCCCGGCAGCCCGCAAACCGGCTCGATCTGGCTGGGGAGCAACAGCCTGCTCGACGCGTCCGGCATCGCGCTGGTCAACCCGCTGGCGGCACCCATCAGGACGGCATCCGGACTGGCTCAGCCGGTCACGGGCAAGGTGCTCGACGGCGGCTCGGTCACGGTTCTCGACGGCACGGGAACCGTGGTCGCCGAGGCCGGGGCGCGGATCGACGTTTCGGGGACTGCTGCGGTCTTCGACATCGCAGGGGCCGCAGGCCCGATCGCCGTGCCGACCGCCGTCTGGAGCGACGCGGGCGTGATTACGCTGGGCGGTGCGGAGGGCCTGCTGTTCGACGGCACGCTCGCGGCCCATCCCGGCGCGGCCCATCCCGGCGCGGCGCAGGCTGAGGGCGGCACGCTCGTCCTGTCCAACGCGCAGAAATTGATCGTTGGAACCCCGACCGTGCTCAAGGCGAGCGGCATCATCCTGCAGCAATCGGGCGATTTCGTCCCGCCGGGGCTGGAACCCGGGCAGGCGATTCCCGGTGCCGCGGGTATCGAGCATTTCGCGGTCGACCGGCTCACGGGCTCGGGCATCGACAGCATCGGCATCGGCGCCGATCCGCGGCTGGTCTTCACTGTGCAGAACACGTCGAGCCTGCTGCCCACCGGCGCGCTCTCGATCGGCTTCGCCGGCGACGTCTCGCTCGATGTCGGGCGCTCGGTCGTAGTGGGGGCGACCAGCCTCGTCGCCCTGCCGGCCGGCGCTACGAGCCTGCCGGCCATCGCCGCCGGCCGGGCCTCGGTCGGCGGCATCACCGCCGCGATCAACGCCCCTTACGTCAACATCAACGGCGCCTTCGCGAACCTGCCGGCGCTCTCCGTCGCCGACGGTACGCTCGCGGTCTCGGCCGGCACGCTCGACCTGACCGGGCGCATCGCGCTCGAGAACTTCGGCACTGCCAACTTCACCAGCACCGGCGACATCCGCTTCTACAACCCGACTTCGTCGACGACCCTTGCCGTGGGCGAGCTCGTCACCGGCGGCAACCTCGTCTTCCGGGCGGCGCAGCTCTATCCGGCCACCGCCAACACCTTCATCATCGATGCCGTGGGGCCGATCGTCGGCGGCACGCAGCTGCCCACCACGATCACGATCCTGCCGAACGGCACCGCCGCCACGCCGCTCTCGGCCGGCGGCAGCCTGCTGCTCGACGCGACCGACATCGTGCAAGCCGGGACCCTGCGCGCGCCCGGCGGCGGTCTCATCCTGGGCGTCAGCGATGTGACCGGCCAGGCGGCCGCGTTCAACAACCTGCCGCTGGTCGCGACCAATTCGGTGACGCTCGCCGCCGGCAGTACGACCTCCGTCTCCCTCGGCGGCGCCACCGTGCCCTACGGCACCACGGTCGACGGCATCGACTGGCAGTTCCAGATCTATGCCCCGAGCATCACCAACGCGACCTATCCCGACATGACGGCGCCGCCGGCGAAGACGATCAGCCTGGGGGCGGCGGCCCTGGCGCTCGAGCCGGGCGCCACGGTCGACCTCTCGGGCGGCGGCACTATCCAGGCCTCGGAATGGGTCGCCGGCACCGGCGGCTCGCGCAACCTGCTGCTCGCGACCAACACCAGCTACGCGAGCGGCGCCACGCCGACCCAGGTGCCGCTCTATCCCGACGGCCGCCAGATCTACGCCATCCTGCCCGGCTACGGCAGCGCCGTGGCGCCGGTCGATCCCGAGTTCGCGCCGACCGGGGGCGCCGTCGGCCAGCAGGTCTATCTCTCCGGCACCGCGGGCCTGCCTGCCGGCTACTACACGCTCCTGCCGGGGCAATACGCGACCCTGCCGGGTGCCCTCCGCGTCGTGCAGCAGACCGGCACGGTCAATGCGGTGGCGGCGGAGAACGCGGTGCTGCCGGACGGCAGCCGCATCGTCGCCGGCACGTTCGTCAACGGGCTGACCGGCGCCCGCGCGGCTGAGACCACGGCGTTCCTGGTCCAGCCGCGTGCAGCCTGGGGCCAGTATTCGCAATATAACGTCACCGACGCCGACAGCTATTTCGCGGAGCTCGCCCGGAGCGGCGGCACCGCCGTGCCGCGGTTGCCGGTCGACGCCGGCCAGCTGGCGCTCGCCGCCACGCGGGCGCTCACCTTGGGGGCCACGCTCGACACCGCGGCAGGCCCGGGCGGCCGCGGTGCCCAGGTCGACATCGCGTCCCGGGACATCCAGATTGTGGGATCGGGCGAGGCGGTGCGCGACGGCTACCTGAGGCTCGATGCCGCGGCGCTCGACGCGCTCGGCGCCGAGAGCCTGCTGGTCGGCGGCACCCGGACCCAGAGCGACAACGGCGACACCATCGCCGTCGCGGCCAACAGCATCGTCGTCTCGACCGATGCGGCTCATCCGCTGACCGGTCCAGAGGTCATCCTGGTCACCAAGACCGATACGACCGGCACCGATCCCAATGCCGCGACCGGCCTCCTGGTCGAGCGCGGCAGCGTGATCGCGGCGCAAGGGGCCATCGCCGGCCCACCCGTGCCGCTCACCATCGGAAGCTCGACGACCAGTGGAGACGGGGCGCTGCTGGCGGTCTCCAATGCCGGCATCCTCCAGATCGCCCGCAACGGCGTGCCCGCTGCACCGCAAGGGCTGCTCACCGTCCAGGGCGGCGTCGCGCTCTCGGGCGGGCAGGGGCTGACCCTCGACGCCACAGGGACCGTCCTGGTCGATCCGACCGCGGTCCTCGCCGGCCAGGCGATCGCGGCCGACAGCGGCCTCGTCACCTTCGTGGCCGGCAACGCGGCCCGGCCCAATGGGGGGCTGGTGATCGGCGCCGGCACGCTCGCCCAGTTCGCCGCGGCCCGGCAGGTCCTGCTGCGCAGCTACGGCGCGATGGATTTCGAGGGCGACATCACGGTGGACGTGGCCAACGACCTGGTCCTGAGCGCCGGCGCCTTCACCAGCGGGGCGCAAGGCGAGGCCGGCAGCGTTGCGATCCATGCCGGCACCGTGACCCTGGCCAACGACCTCGCGGCGGCTCCGCCTGCGGCGCTCACGACCGGCAGCGGCACCCTGTCGCTGAAGGGGAACGAGATCGACTTCGGCACGCCGGGCAGCACCGTGCGCAGCACGGCCGGGTTCTCCGGCTTCGGGGCGGTGACCGTGACCGCCGCCGACGGCATCGTCGGGCAGGGCAGCGGCACATTCGATTTCGGCACCCTGCCGGTGACGCTGACGGCGCCGAAGATCGTCGCGGGCGCCGGCGGCAGTGCCACCGTGAAGACCGCCGGGGCGCTGGTGCTGAACCCCGCCGCCGCCGGCGGCGCCACCTCGGCCGACGCGGCCTTCGGCGGCGCCATCACCCTCATCGGCGGGGCGCTTCGGGACAATGCTCTCGTCCAGGCCGTCGCCGGCAATGTCACGCTCGAGGCGACGTCCGGCGCTCTCGCCGTCGATGACGGTGCCGCGGTGGAGGTGGCGGGCTTCGTCAAGCAGTTCTTCGACACCGCCGCCTATGCGCCGGCCGGGAAGATCATCCTCACTGCCGATGCCGGAAACGTCCGGGTGGCACCGGGTGCCGTGCTCGATTTCTCCGGCGCCGCCGGCGGCGGGGCCGCGGGTGCGGTCACGCTGTCGGCACCGCAGGGCAGGGTCGATCTGCTTGGCACACTCCGCGGCGGGGCAGCCGCGGGGGTGCAAGGCGGCTCCTTCACGCTCGACACCGGCGCCGCCGCCGATCTCGACGCGCTCGCCGCGACGCTGGCGTCGAGTGGCGTCGACAAGCTGATCTCCGTCCATACGCGCAACGGCAACCTCGTGCTCTCGGCCGGCCGCACGCTGAAGGCGCAGGATGTCGCCCTCACGGCCGACGGCGGCAGCGTGCCGGGTGCCGCTGCCGGCAATGTCGTCATCGCCGGCACGATCGACGTCTCCGGTCCCTATGCCGGCGAGATCGACCTCTACGGCAAGAGCGGTGTCGACCTCGAGGGCAGCCTGCTCGCGCGCAGCTTTGTCGGTGGCCAGCAGGGCGGCACCGTCGCGATCGGCACCAGCGGTGTTGCGAACGGCAGCGTGAACGGCACCTATGGCTATGAGAACGTCGATCCCGCCGGCAGCGGCGTGATCCATCTCGGCCCCGGCGCCGTGATCGATGTCTCGGGCGGCTCCGCCGATGCGCTCGCGGGCGGATCGATCAGCTTCCGCGCACCGCTGCTCGACAACCAGGACGTCCGGATCATCGACCGCGGCGCCTCGCTGCGCGGCGCCCGGGTCGTCACCATCGAGCCCTATGCGGTCTGGAGCCCCGCGGACGCCTCGACCGGCGCCCGGCATTTCGATGGGATCATCGATCCGGCGGGCTGGTATGACAGCAGCGGCAAGCTGGTCCCCGGCACCTGGACCGATGCGTCCGGCAACATTCTCGCCACGCCCACGGATCCGGACACGCTCAAGACCTATCTGGCGAACGACTACTTCACGCCCCACACGGCGAATGCCGAGCACACGGGGTTCTACGGCAATAATGCCGACGGCAGCGCCGGCACCCTGATGCGGTTCGTCGAGGCCCCCGGCTTCGCCTTCACCAACGACTACGGCGGCATCGCCAACCTGCAAGTCCGTCCCGGCATCGAGCTCTACAATCCGGTCTCGAGCGGCGTGAACGGCGGGAACATCTCGGTCCTGACCAACTGGAACCTCGCCGCCGGCGCCAGCCCGACCGCGCTCGCCTACCGCTACAACGGGTTGGCGCCGATCCTCTCGATCCTGGCGGGGAACGATCTCGACATCGAGGCCTCGATCACCGACGGCTTCTACCAGCAGAACGACGGCCCGCATCTGGCCGATCCGGTGACATCGCCCTCCGTGCAAGCCTTGAACGACTACAATGCCACCTTGGCCTATTTCAACGCCCAAAACATATGGAACGGGACCATCAAGGAAAAGGCAGGTGCCACGAGCGCCGGCTACGTGGGGCCTGCCGGAGGAATCGTCAATTTGTCCACTAATGGCGATCCTTACTACTTTACCCTCAAGGCACCACTGTCTGGCCAGTCCAACGATTATTACACGAACTATATTGCCTATATCAGTGAGATCGGGGCTGGCGGGCCGCTGACGACCGGCAACTCCTGGTCACGCCAGTTCTTCGTCGACAGCACGACGGGCTTCCTGGTCTACAAGCCGGTGACCGTCGGCCCCGCCACCGGGCAAGCGGTGCCCAATCCATCAAACTTGTCGCTCTATCCGACCTACCAGAGCTATGTGAGCGCCTACCTCGCCTGGCTCCAGGCGAACTTCAAGACGAACCCTGTGGCGGATCGGGCGGCGACGCCGCCACCGCTCCTGCAACCGGCGACGGTCGACTATGCCAACTATGGCGGATATACGGTCGATTACGGCCAGTACATTGCCGGCCACACCTCCTATTTCCAATATGTTGCGAACAAGGTCGGCAACCAGTTCTTCGGCTCGCAGCTGTTCTACCTTCCTGGCGCACCGCTGCCCAATCCCGATAGAGGCAGCCTCGGCACGGTGCCTGTGGCGCCGAGTGCCGCGAACAACAGTCCCTCCAACATGCCGATCGCGGGCAGCCCGGCCTCGCTTGTCTCGGCGACGCTGCTCGGCGGCTCCAGCTCGTCATACCGGCTGGTGGCGGGCGCCGATGCCGGCAGCGCCGATCCGCTCGCGGTGGATGCCGGGTCCGCCGGCAGCGTCGATCTCGGCGGGCATTTCGCGGTCGCCGACACGGCAACGAAGGACGTGAACGGCAACCCGCTCAGCAATCGGATCGGGCGGACCCTGTTGCTGCCTACGACGGTACGGACCGGCACCGGCTCGATCGACATCGCGGCAGCCGGCGACGTGGCGTGGCTCGACAATGCCGCGCCAGCCGCCGTCTACGCGGCGGGCGAGCCGATGCCCGGCACCAGCGCCCTGACCGGTATCGCCGCGATCCGTCCGACGGGGAACTATTCGGCGGAGCTGCTCACGACCGGCCAGGTCAACCCCTATAACGGCGGCGACATCACGATTTCGGCCGGCCGGGACGTCCTCGGTATCGAGCAGGTCTACGACACCACAGGGAATGCCACCGGCACCGCGGGCACTTTTCTCGGGCAGACCTGGTGGCAATGGATGGAGAGTGGCAACACGGCGACCGCTTCGTCGATCAACTTCGCCGCCTTCGATCAGGGGGTGATGTCGATCGGCGGCAATGTCGCCGTGACGGCGGGCCGCGACATCCGGGAGCTGTCGGTCTCGCTGCCCACGACCTGGTATGCGACCGGCGGCGCCGTGACCACGGTCGGCGGGGGCGACCTGACGGTGATCGCCGGCGGCGACATCCTGGGCGGCAGCTATTTCGTCGCCAAGGGGACGGGCAGCCTGACGGCCGGCGGGGCGATCGCTTCCGCCTTCGACCTCACTTCGGGGGCGAATTCCCCGTTCTCGTCCGCGGTGACCACGCCGGTCTCGACGCTGCTCGGCTACCAGGACACCCGGTGGAATGTGACGGCGCGGCAGGATGCCGACATCGGCGGCATCTACGACCCGTCCTATCTGCAGAACCCGCTCGTCACCCTCGTCGGGTCGCGTGACTCGCAGAACCCCACCGGCAATTCCGCGCTCTCGATCCTGTCGGTCAACGGCGATGCCCGGCTCGACACCATGACCTTGCCGACGGTGCTGCTGTGGGGCAGTCCGACCGATGGTCGGGTCCTGCCGGCCTCGCTCGCCATGACAGCGCTCGGCGGCGACATCTATATCGGCGGCAGCGGCGAGCTTTATCCGTCGCCGACCGGCCAGTTCAGCCTGCTGGCCGACCAGTCGGTTACGCTGGTAGAGACGATCGCTTCGGGCTCGGGCCCGGCCGGCCGCTACTTCGGCCTGGTCGACCTCGATCCCTCGCAATTTCCGACGCCGCTCGATCCTTTGGCAACCAACGCCATCCTGCCCGAGTGGCTGCAGGCTGGCGGCCTGGGACCGAACTCGCGCTACAACCAGGTCGTGGCGCGCGCCGGGACGGATCCGGTGCGGATCTATGCCTTGAACGGCGACATCGTCGAGGGGCGGCTCAACAGCAGCGGGTTCTACCAGGACGAATTGATCCTGGAGCCGAACAAGCCCGCCTTCATCCAGGCGGGGCACGATATCGTGAACCTCACCTTCCTCGGCCAGAACTTCTCCGACAGCGATGTGACGCGCATCGTTGCCGGCCACGACATCTACGACACGCCGCTGGGAGTGGCCCTGCAATATCCGGGGAGCTATCACATCGTGCCGGCGGTCGAGCTCGCCGGTCCCGGCTACCTGGACGTTGAGGCCGGCCGGAACATCGGACCGATTGCCTCGGCCAACCAGGCCTATCTGACCTATGGCTCCGCCCTCAGCAGCGTCAGCCTCGGTCAGGGGGACGTCGTCACGGGGTTCCAGGCCATCGGCGATCAGTTCAACGCCCTGCTGCCGCCGGAGAGCGCCAGCATCACGATGCTGTTCGGCGTGGCGCCCGGGATCAACGATGCAGGCTTCGCCGCGGCCTATATCGATCCGGCGGCCCCGCCGATCCCGGGCGTTGCGAGCGTAGCGCCCCAACTTGTCGATTATGTCGAGCGGATCGCGCCGGGCACTGTGGGCCTCACGCCCGATGAGGCCTGGACGATCTTCCGGACCCTGCCGGCGTACCGGCAGCAGGCTTTCATCGACCAGGCGTTCTTCAATGTCCTGACCCGGGTGGGGGCGGACTACAACAATGCCGCGAGCCCCTATTTCCACCAATATGCGCGCGGCTACCAGGCGATCAACACGCTGTTCCCGGCCAGCGACGGCTACACCCGGAACGCCCTCGACGGCGGCACCAACGGCGCCAACGCGCCCGTGCCGACCGGCACTTTCGACATGCGCGGCGCCACGGTGCAAACCCAGGAGGGTGGCGACATCCATATCCTCGGGCCCGGCGGGCGCATCCTGGTCGGCAGCTCGTCCGCGCCGCCCTATGTGGTCAACGCCCAGGGCCAGACGGTAGTCGGCCCGAACCAGCAGGGCATCTTGACGCTCGAGACCGGCGGCGTCGGCATCTTCAGCGACCAGAGCCTATTGCTCGCGCAGAGCCGCATCTTCACCGAGCAGGGCGGCAGCATGACCATCTGGTCGTCGAACGGCGACATCAACGCGGGCGAGGGCGCCAAGACCACGTCCGACGTGCCGCCGCCCGACTACAAGATGGACCCGGACGGCCACTTCCAGCTCGACGCCAAGTCGGAGGTGACCGGCGCCGGCATCGCGACCTTGCAGACAATCCCGGACGCCCCACGAGGCAACGTCTACCTGATTGCGCCGCGCGGCACGGTCGATGCCGGGGCGGCGGGCATCCGGGTCTCGGGCGATCTGGCGATCGCGGCGCTGCACGTGGAGAACGCGTTCAATATCCAGGTGCAGGGCACGGCCTATGGCGTGCCCGCGTCGGTGGCGCCGAACATCGGGGCGCTTACCACGGCGTCGAACACCGCGGGTGCGGCGGCCGCCGCCGCCGAGGCGGCCGGCCAGGCGCGCAACCGGCCGGCCGTCCAGGACCTGCCCTCCATCATCACCGTCGAGGTCATCGGCTACGGTGGCGGCGATGGAGCGCCTTCCCACAACGGCATCCCTTCGGAAGGTCAGCGCCGCAAGAACCCCGACCAGCAGACCTACAATCCCAACAGCGCTATCAAGTATGTTGGAGCCGGTCCGCTGACCGACGAACAGAAGCGCATGCTGACGCCGGACGAGCAGCACTCGCTATCCACGCAGTGAAGGAGGACAGGCAGGACAGCGGTTGCGCGCTTGTGGCCTTGGGCTTTCACCTGCCAAGGGTCAGGAACTGCCGCAGGCGCGGAGACTCGGCCGCCGTGAAGATCTCGGCGGGCGTCCCGCGCTCGGCGATCTTGCCGCCCTCCATGAACCAGACCTGGTCGGCCACCTGGCGGGCGAAGCCCATTTCATGGGTGACCACCATCATGGTCATGCCGGCTTGGGCGAGCGACCGCATCACCTGCAGAACCTCGCTCACCATCTCAGGGTCGAGCGCGCTGGTCGGCTCGTCGAACAGCATGATCTCGGGATCCATGGCGAGCGCTCTCGCGATGGCGACGCGCTGGCGCTGCCCGCCGGACAGCCTGGCGGGCACGGCATCGGCCTTGTCGGCGAGACCGACGCGGCCGAGCTCGTGCAGGCCGCGCTCCCTGGCCTCGTTCCGGGGCAGGCCCTTCAGCCGCTCGAGGCCGATCGTCACGTTGCCAAGCGCGGAGAGATGCGGGAACAGGTTATAGGCCTGGAAGACGAAGCCGATCCGCTGGCGGAGCTGGTTGATGTCGACGCCGCCCGACGCGATGTCCACATCGTTGACCAGAATGCGGCCCTGCTGGATCGGCTCGAGCCGCGTCACGCAGCGGATGAGCGTCGACTTGCCCGAGCCCGAGGGACCCAGCAGGACCACGGTCTCGCCCTTCGCGACGTCGCCCGACACGTCGGCCAGGACATGCAGCGGGCCGAACCATTTCCCGATATTGTCGAAGCGGATCATGCGCACCTCATGCCGGCTGGGTCACGAGGCCGCCGCGTTCCGCGGCGATCCGCCGTTCAAGCCAGCGAGCCATGCTCGTGAGCGCGAAGCAGAGCACGAAATAGGTGAGAGCCAGCAGACCGTAGACCTGAAAGGGCTTCGTCATCAGGTGGTTGTTCACCTGGCTCGCAGCGAAGGTGATCTCGTTGGCGCTGATAACATAACCGAGCGAGGTCTCCTTGATGGTGGAGACGAACTGGCTGACCATGCTCGGCAGCATGTTGTGCAGTGCCTGCGGCAGCACGACCTTGAAGGTCGTGGGGAAATAGCGCAGGCCGAGCGCCTTGGCTGCCTCGACCTGGCCGTGCGGCAGCCCTTCGATCCCGGCGCGGATGATCTCCGAGAGGTAACTCGCCTCATAGATCACGAGCGCGATGATCAAGGTCTCGACGCCGCCCACCGCCTCGCCGATCACCAGCGGGGAGACGAAATAGACCCAGAAGATGAACATGATGAGCGGCAGGCCGCGGACCGTGTAGACGATCGCGGTTGCGGGGGCTTGGAGCCAACGCCACGAACTGAGCCGGGCCAGGGCCAGCCCGATCGCGATCGGGAAGCTCAAGAGCAGCCCGACGATCGCCATGAACAGGGTCATCGCCAGCCCGCCGACCGGCCCGTGCGGATATTGGCCGATCAGGAACAGCAGCCAATTGTCCTGCAGAATCTGGAGCATCAGCGGATCTCCAGCTTCAGCTTGCGGTCGGTGATCCGGCCTACGCCCATGATGACGAACGAGATCGCCAGATAGATCACGGTCGCGACGGCGAATGCCTCGAACGTCTTGAAGGTGTAGCTGTCGACCTCGCGCGTGTTGTAGGTCAGCTCCGCCACGCCCACCGCCATGGCCAGGCTGGTATTCTTAAACAAAAGCAGCGTCTGATTGATGAGCGGCGGGATCACGATCCGCACCGCCTGGGGCAGAATGATCCAGCTCATCGACTGCAGGTAGTTGAAGCCGATCGAGCGCGCTGCTTCGTACTGGGTTTTCGGGATGGACCGGATGCCGCTGCGCAGGTCCTCGGTAATATAGGCGGCCATGGCAAGTCCGAGCGCGATCATCGCCAGCAGGAACTCGCTATGGTGCCGGTTGACCCAGATGCTGAGCGGCCGAGGCAGCAGCTGGGGAATGCCGAAATACCAGACGAAGATCTGCACCAGCAGTGGGACGTTGCGGTGGTACTCGACATAAAGCGCCACGAGCCACTCGAGCGGCCGGAGCGGGATCATCCGGACGAGCGTCAGCAGGATGCCCGTCACCATGCCCAGGATCCAGGCGGCAGCCGTCAAGCCGATGGTGGTGACGGTGCCCCAGATGAACCAGCTCAGGTACTTGCCGGTCAGAACGGCTGCCGGATCGAAGATATAGCCCATCAGGTCGGCCTCGAAGGACAGGATGAGGCCGGGCGCGCCGGCCTCATCCTATGTCAGCCCTTGATTTCCTGAATCTTGAAATCGCGCTTGAGGCCGTAGGCCGTTTGCGGCCCGAACCACTTGTCGAAGATCTTCGCCGCCTCGCCGGAATTCTCCAAGGCGGCAAGCGCCTTGTTCACCTGTTCCTGGAACGCGGTCTCGCCTTTCCGGATGCCGAGCCCCCAGGGTTCGACGAAGACCGGCTGATCGATGATCGTCATGGGCGTGGTGCTCTCGCCCTGCTTGCGCAGCTTGACCAGAATGAGCTCCGACGCACAGAAGCCGTCCACCTTGCCCTGCGCCACAGCCAGAAAGGCCGAGGAGGGGTCCTGGAACGTGACGGTCTCGGCCTTGGGCAGAACGCGGCGTACGCCCTGTTCCGACGACGAGCCCTTGAGCGCGCTCACCCGCTTGTCGGCGAGGCCGTCCAGCGTCTTGATGCCGGAATCGGCCGCCACCATGATCTTCTGCGGGCTGACGAAGTAGGAATAGCTGTAGTCGATCTGCTGCGCCCGCTCCTTCGACCAGCCGAGATTGGCGGCCAGAATGTCGACGCGTCCCTGCACCAGTTCCGGGATGCGCGCCTCGACCGCCATGGGCTTCAGTTCGAGCTTGACGCCCAGCGCCTCGGCGACCTTGGTGCACATGTCGACGTCGTACCCGACGATTTCCCGGGTCTTCGGGTCCTGGAAGCTGAAGGGCTCGGCCGTGCCGAGCGTGCCGCAGACGAGCGTCCCGCGGGCCTTGATGTCGGCGAGCTCGTCGGCGCGCGCCGTGGCCGTCATCCCGGCGGCAACGAGGAGGCCGAGGGCGATGATGTGGAAAAGTTTCATGTAGGTCCGCTCCCTGTCGATCTTTTCAGCTCTTTATCGCAGTGCTTCGCAAGCCTCTTTGACGCGCCTGCACCCTTCCTCGATCTGCGGCAGCGAGGTCGCGATCGACATCCTGAGATAGGGGGAGAGCCCATAGGCGCTGCCATCCACCATGGCCACGCCGGCGTGCTCGAGGAAATACATGAGGACGTCGGAATCTGTTTCGAGGACGGTGCCCGAGGGCGTGCGCTTGCCGATGAGACCGGCACAGGATGGATAGACGTAGAAGGCGCCCTCGGGCGGCCGGCAGCTCAAGCCCGGGATCTCGTTCAGCAGTGCCACGGCCCGATCCCGCCGCTCCCGATAAGCCTGGCGCGCTTCCGCGACGAAGCTCTGATCGCCCTCCAGCGCCGCTGTTGCGGCGGCTTGGCTCAGCGAACTCGTGCAGGAGGTCGATTGCGACTGGATCGTGTTCATGGCCGCGATCAACGCCTTGGGACCGGCGCCATAGCCCAGGCGGAAGCCGGTCATGGCGTAGGTCTTGGAGACGCCGTTCACCAGCAGGATGCGATCCATGAGCTGCGGCTCGATCGCCGCCGGGCAGACGGGAGCGCCGTCGTCGAACCGGATATGCTCGTAGATGTCGTCGGTCATGAGGGCGACGTGCGGATGGCGCAGCAGCACGTCGGTAAGCGCCCGCATCTCCGCCTCGGAATAGAAGGCGCCGGTCGGATTGCAGGGCGCGTTCAGGATCACCCAGCGTGTACGCGGCGTGATGGCACTTTCGAGCGCGTCGGCCGAGAGCTTGAAGCCGTTGTTCTCGCCGCACCGGACGACGACCGGCGTCGCGTCGCACGCCAGCACCATGTCCGGATAGGAGACCCAGTAGGGCGCCGGAATGATGACCTCGTCGCCGTCGCCGACCGTCGCGGCGAGGGCGTTATAGATCACCTGCTTGGCACCGGATCCGACCGAGATCTGGTTGAGCTCGTAGCGCACGCCGTTTTCCCGGGCGAGCTTCGCGACGATCGCCTTGCGCAGCGCCGACGTGCCGTTCACCGGGGTGTAGCGCGTCTCGCCGGCTGCCATCGCCTTGCCGACCGCCTCCTGGATATGGGCCGGCGTGTCGAAGTCCGGCTCGCCGGCCGTCAGGTCGACGATGTCGCGCCCCTGGGCCTGCAGCTGCCGGGCGCGGTCGCGCGCGACCATGCTGGGCGACGGCTTGATGCGCCGGACGCGCGCCGAGAGCTGGATCATGTCAGGAACGGCGTTCATGTGGGCTGCCCCTTGTCCGCGGCGAGCCCCATGTAGGAACTCGACCGGCCTTCCCGGGCCGCCTTGAGCGCCTCGGCCTCGCGAGCCTGTTGTGCTGCGACCAGGGGCAGGAGATCCGCAGCCACGGTGCGATCGAACGTGACCACGCCGTCTTCATCGCCGAGCACGAGGTCGCCCGGCATGACGACCAGCCCGTCGATGGAGACCGGCACGTTGATTTCGCCGGGGCCCGACTTGTACGGGCCGCGGTGGGTGACCCCGCGGGCAAAGCACGGGAACCCGCTCTCGACGAACGCCGCGACATCGCGAATGGCGCCGTCGATGACGAAGCCGGCGACGCCGATCGCCTGGGCCCGGCGCATCATGATCTCGCCGACCAGCGCCTGGTTGAGATCCCCGCCGCCGTCGACGACCAGCACGTCGCCGGGGCGCAGCGCGGCGTAAGCCTTGTGGATCATCAGGTTGTCGCCGGGACGGGTCTTCACGGTCACCGCCGTGCCGATCAACCGGGCCGACCCATGGAATGGCCTGAGCGAACGAGTGCCGTGCAGCCGGTTCATGTTGTCCGACACGATGGCGACCTGGGCTTCGCGAAAACTGTCGAGCACCTCGTCAGGGACCGAGGGCAAGGACGGAAAGGACCGATGACCTGGGATGAGCATGGCGATATGGCGGTTTCGTGGATGGAAAGTTTCAGGATTGTGTGCCTCGCTTGAAATGAATGAAAGCGAATTATATTCTACTTTTTATATCGCTTTCTTTCACGGTTCAGGCCGGCATGTCCATCACGCTGAAGCAGGTCGAAGCGCTCTACTGGATCGCGACGCTCGGCAGTGTCGTCGAGGCGGCCGAGCGCCTGAACCTGGCCCAGTCGACGATCTCCAAGCGCATCCTCGAGCTCGAGACTGTTCTGAACGTGCAACTGCTGGATCGCAGCGGCCGGGCCGTCGCATTGACGCGGAGCGGACAAAACCTGCTGCCGATCGCGACCGAGCTCCTGAAGCTCGGCACGCGGTTTCACGAAGTGGCGGCCGGCCCGCTGGGATTCAGCGGCTCATTCCGGTTCGGCGTCACCGAACTCGTGGCGCTGACCTGGCTGCCCAAGCTCGTCGTCGCGATGAAGGAGGCGTTTCCCGACGTGGTGCCCGAACCGGAGGTCGATGCCAGCATCTCGCTCTACGACAAGCTGGCCGACCGCCGGCTCGATCTCGTGATCGGGCTGGATCCGCCGGCGGGCTCCGGCTTCAAGGTATTGCCGCTCGACAGCGTTACGCTGCAATGGATGTGTGCCCCCGGGGCGGGGCCTGATGCCGACGAGCTGCCGCTCGCCGAAATTGCGAACTATCCGATCCTGACCCAGGGCGAGGGCTCCGGCTTGCAGCGTCTCGTCGTCGAATGGCTGAACGCGAGCGGCATCACCTTCAACCGCATCGTCAAGTGCAACAGCCTGAGCGTCCTCTCGGCGCTCGCGATGGCCGGGCTCGGCGCGACCTTCCTGACGGAGCAGTATTTTACGCCCGAGATCCAAAGCGGGCGGCTTCGGATCATCCGGACCAAGCCGAAGTTGCCGCCGATTCAATATTTCGCCTCTTTTCGCGCCGATGCGCTGGATCCGCTGGCCGAGCTGATCGCCAAGCTCAGCCAGAATTGCTGCGATTTCTCCCTGCGTCGGACCTAGAGGCGTCGGACCTAGGTGTGGAGCTCCAGAAGCGCGGGAGACGCACCAGAAGACCCGCCCGATCAGTTGGACAGATCGAGCGGCTTCAGCTGCCAGTTCCGCAGGTTCTCGTCGACCAGCCGCTGCACCGTGCCGTTCTTGACCAGCACGGCCAGTTGCTTGTCGAAAGCCGGCAGATATTTGAGGCAGGGGCTGGCCGTGACGAAGGCGAAGCCGTTGACGGTCTGCGAGATCAGCGGCTGCACGGCCTTGAGCCTGTCCTCGAATCCCAGCGAGGCGATGTGCGCGAGGCCCGGATAGTAGCCGGTCACGGCATAGTCGACGTGCCCCGCCTCCAGCATCTTGAAGTCGAGGTCGATGCTGGTCACGGTCTCGACCGTCAGATGCGATCGCATGAACTCGTCGAAGCCCAGGCCGTAGTGCTCGTCGCGGACGATGCCGCCCAGCTTGCCGATCAGATCCGGCCAGCCGTGATACTGCAGCGTGCTGTCGCTCCGCACGAACAGCGCGATATCGGCATAGACCGCGGGCGTAGTGGTGAAGCTGAGATAGGCCAAGCGCTCGGGCGATTCCTTCAGCGTCGCGATCAGGTCGATCTTGGCTTCCATGGCGCTCTCCAGCACGCGCGACCAGGGGCCCTCGTAGGAGAGCTCGAACGGGATATCGAGGTCGCTCAGAATGCGCGAAGCGATCGCCATCCAGGCACCGCGCATCTCATGGCCGTCGTAATAGACGAGCGGCGGGTAGCCAGGATGCCCGCTCACGACCATCTTCGAGCATTCGGCGGCGCTCGCCGGACCGGCTGCCGCGAGACCGGCGGCGAGCGCCGCTGCGATGCCGCCGCTGCGGAACTTTTTCTCAGGTAGCTTGCTCCGGCGTCGAGTGACCATCGTCGTTTCCCGACCTGGCGCTCCCGCGATCTTGGAACGAAGGGCACGAAGAGCAAAGGAGAAACGACGCCGGGCGGCGCGTCCGGGCTCACAGCTGTGGTCGCTGGCACAAAAGACGAAGCCCCCGATCCGGTGGGATCGAGGGCTTCGCATCACTTGAGACCGAGATCCGGCTCAGTCGTGCTCGTAGCCGTAGACTTCGGGCAGGATGAAGATCGCCGCCAGGAGCCCGATCAGCGGGAAGACGGCGACGAGCAGGGTCGCGTTCGCCTGGCCGATCGCCGCGAAGATCGTCGGGAACAGGAAGATCGCGATGAACGACGGCAGCTTCACGAACATATAGGCAAAGCCGCTCGCCGTGCCGCGATACTCGGGCCTCGCGACCACGGTCGGGATCGTCATGCAGTTCGACGCGTCCCAGTAATGGCCCCACAGCATCGCCCCCGCCGCGAACGGCAGGATCATCTTGTTGCCGGTATAGAGCGCCGCGGCGGCGACCAGCAGCGAGACCAGCACGATTGCGAACCCGGCGATGCTGATGCCGCGCTGGCCGATCTTCGGCGTGATCATCGGCCCGATCCAGCCCGAGATCGCAGCGACGCAGTAGAGCGCCATGGTGACGAGATCGGTGCCGAGCACCGAAGCGACGCCGACCATGGTGAACAGCACCGGCAGATAGAAGGCGAAGGTCGAGAACTCGCTGCCCTGGGCGAAGCACGCGATCCAGCCGTAGAGCGTGGCACGCCAGCGGATCGGGTCCTTGCGGATGTCGGCCAGGAAGGCCGCCGGGTGCGGCTTCGTCACCTTGACGTCCTCGTTCGGCAGCATGGCGAGATCGTCGCCGAACATCTGCTTGGCGACCAGCTTCGCCTCCCGGAACCGGCCATTGCGGACCAGCCACACCGCCGTCTCCGGCAGGTCGTGGCGCATCAGCAGGATGACGAGCGCCGGCACAGCGCCCAGGCCCAGCGTCACGCGCCAGACGAGTTCATGGTCGAGCTGGGAAATCAGGAATATGGCGATGACGGCGAGCGTCATGACCTCGCCGATCGCGAACATGAACTGCCAACGGTTGCCCATGACCTCGCGCTTGCCCTTGGGCATGGACTCCATGATGTAGGTGTAGCCGTTGGATATGTCGCTGCCGAGCGGGACGCCCAGGAAGAAGCGCACGACGACCAGCCACTCGACATTGGTCACGAACGCTTGGGCCAGCGCCAGGATGATGAACAGGATCATCGTGGCCAGGAACATCACGCGCCGGCCGATCTTGTCGGACAGCCAGCCGCCCAGGATGGCGCCGGCGAGCGCGCCGCCCTGCGTGCCTGCGGCCGCAAGTCCCAGCAGCAGCGGGTCCGGATTGTACTGTTCCTTGATGAAGACCAGCACGAAGGCGATCGAGTAGAGGTCCCAGGCCTCGACCAGGATCGAGGCCATCATGAGCCAGCCGACCCGGTTGCCTTGCGGATTGTACTTGGTCACGAGGTGCCGGACGGCACTGTTGATGACCGATTGCTGTGTGGCTGCGACCGACACTGACGTTTCCCCTTTTTCGTCTTCTCGTTGACGGGACCGCCGGCATGGCAGCGGCTCCGGTCGTCGTAGTTTGCGCTCAATCCTCCGATTAATTCCTCTTTACGGGAGATTATCGGGCGGTGGAACCTTTTTTTCCGGGCGGTGTCGCCGGTGTCAGTATCCAGCCAGGTGCGGCAGCGCCATCGTAATTTCCGGCACGAGCGCAATCAGCACGAGGCAGGCGAGCAGCAGCCCCAGATATTTCATGATCGGCCATACGGTCTCCTCGAGCCTGACGCCGCCGATCAGGCACGAACCGTAGAGCCCGAGGCCGAGGGGCGGGGCGAACAGGCCGATCCCCATGCCGATCACCAGCACGACGCCGTAGTGCAGCGGTTCAATCCCAAGCTGGCGCGCGACGGGCATCAGCAGGGGACCGAAAATGATGAGCGCGGCGGCGCCCTCCAGCACCGAGCCCATGACGATCAGGACCGCGATCGACAGCAGCAGGAATAGCCAGGGTCCATGAGCGGACGATATCGACACCAGCAGCTCCGCGATGGCATGCGGTATCTGCTGCAGCGTCAGCACGTAAGCGAGGCTTTGCGCCGTGGCGACGATGAACAGGACCATGCCCGATCGCGTCGCCGCATGGCGCAACACCCGGCCGAGGCCGCGCCAGCTCGTCTCCCGGAAGGCGAGCGTGCCGACGAGGATGGCATACACAACGGCAAAGGCCGAGATCTCCGTCGCGGTGGCGAAGCCGGACCGGTAGCCGCCGAAGATCATGGCGATGAGGCCGAAGGCTGCGATGCCGCTCGTCCACATGCCTTTGGTGCTGCCCGTCTCCGGTCCCAGCACGACCGGTGCCGTCGTGCGGCTGCCGAGCAGGATGACGAGGCCGACGAGAGCGAGCGCCATCAGCGCTGACGGGACCAAGCCCGCCATGAAGAGCCCACCGATCGACAGGTTCGCGACGAAGCCCAGGATGATGAGGTTCACGCACGGCGGGATGGTTTCCGCCATCACCGCGGAGGCTGCGAGCAGCGCCACGGCATCGCCGGGCTTCTGGCCCGACTTGCGCGCAGCCGGAACCAGCACGGACCCGACCGCGGCCACGTCGGCCATCTTGGAGCCGGAAATGCCGGAGAACACGACCATGCTCAGGACCATCACCACATCGAGGCCACCGCGCATGCGGCCGACGCCCCGCTGCAGCAGCGCGATGAGGCGCACGGACATGCCGTTCGCCTCCATCAGGTAGCCGACGAGAATGAAGAACGGCACGGCCAGCAGGACGAAATTGTCGATGCCGCGCGCCATCTGCTGCGCAAAGATCTCGCCCGGCAGCAGATCACCCGCCCAGATGAACACGAGCGTGGTAAGCGCCAGCACGAAAGCGATCGGTGTGCCGGCGACGAGCGAGACGAGGAAGGCGACACCCATCAGCCATGGCATGGCGGGCATGGAGCCGGGCGCGTAGGTCCCCCACACCCAAAAGACCGCCGCGATCCCGGCGGCGACCGCCGTCCCGCCGAGCACGCGGGCGAAGGGGTGCTGCAGCAACCGGTCTGCCGCGAAAACGATCATCGTCGCGGCGGCGAGACAGAGCGGGGCGAAGAAGATCTCCTGCGGGATACCCGCCCCGACCGTCTGCCCTGACGTATCTTCGACCAGTTGCCAACTATGCCAGGCGAGCGCGCCGGCGACGACCAGGATCGCCACGTCGACCAGCGCGTCGATCCGCAGCCGATGCCGACGGGAGAGACGGTCGACGAAGAACGTCACGCCGGCATTCTCCCCACGGGCGAGCGCTGCCGACGCGCCGAGGAAGCTCACGGCCAGCAGGAGCGCCCGCGCCGCGTCGTCGCTCCAGACCATGGACGCGTCGAAGAGGTAGCGGGAAAGCACTGACACGACGACGATGACCAGGTCCGCGAACAGCAGTGTCGCCGCGGTGACCTCGACCGTGGCGAGCATGGCCCGAACGAGGCCGGGCCATGCCCGCGGCCGTGCCGCGGCATGGAGCGCTTGCTCCATGGCCCTCAAGCCTTCTCGGTGGCGCGGACCGCGTCGATCATCGGCTTGGCACCGGGCGTGGTCTCGGCGAACTTGTCCCACAGCGGTTGCACACGCTCCCGGAAGGCGGCCCGGTCGCAATCATGAACTGCGACGCCCTTGGTCTTGAGCTCTTCCACGGCATCGTTCTCCGCAGTCGCCGCCCGCTTGAACCAGTCGTCGGTGGCCTCGCGGACCGCGCGCAGCAATCCGTCCCGCTGGTCTGTCGGCAGGCGCTTCAACGTACGATCGCTGACGAAGGCGCCGAACGGGGTGTGGATGTGGCGGGTATAGGTGAAGATCTTCGCCGTCTCATAGAACTTGGCGGACAGGATGGTGGGCGCGTCGTGCTCCATGCCGTCGATCACGCCCGCCTGCAGACCGGTATAGATCTCGCCGAACGCCATCGGCGTGGCTGCGGCGCCCATGAGTCGAACAGTCTCGGTCACCATGGGACTCGGCAGGCAGCGGATCTTGTGTCCCGCCAGATCCGCCGGCTCGTTGAAGGCGAACTTGGTGATGAAATTGCGCGCGCCGATGTTGCGGCCCCAGGCGGGGAAATGCGTGCCGGCCTTTTCCACCAGCAGCTGCTGCAGCCCGGCACCGGCTGGCGTGGCGGTGGCGCGCAGCAGGTGATCGTAGTCCTGGAACAGGAAGCCCAGGTCGAACACGCCGAATTCCGGGACAAGGTTGGTCCAGATCGAGGCGCCGACCAGCATGGCGTCGACCACGCCGAGCTTGACCTGGTTGGCGACGTCCGCCTCCTGGCCCAGCTGGTTGTCGGGGAAGAACTGTGTGGTGACGGCGCCGCCCGTGGCCGCCTGGAGGCGCGGGACGAACAGGTCGTACCAGATGCGCGCCGTCGAGAACTTCGGATCGTTCGGGTAGGAGGTCGAGATCTTGAGCGTGGTCGCAGCCTGGGCGCGGCCGATGATGGCGGGCGCCGCGACGGCAACGGCGGAGGCGGCAACGAAGGCGCGGCGAGACAGAAAGCTGTTCATTTTTCTTGTCTTTCTTCTGGCGGGGTTGCTTCAGAGCACGGCGAGCATGCCGCCGTCGACGTAGATGATCTGGCCGTTCACATAGTCCGATGCGGCCGAGGCGAGGAACACGGCGGTGCCGATGAGTTCCTCAGGTCTCCCCCAGCGCCGCGATGGCGTGCGGCCCGTGACCCAGGCGTTGAACTTGGGGTCGTCGACAAGCGCCTGGTTCATGTCGGTCAGCATGTAGCCCGGGCCGATCGCGTTGGCCTGGATGCCGTGCGGGGCCCATTCGGCGGTCATGGCACGCGTCAGCATCTTGATGCCGCCTTTGGCGACCGTGTAGGGCGCGACGGTCGCGCGCGCCGCGTCGCTGGTGAGCGAGCCGATATTGATGATCTTGCCTCGGCCGCGCGGGATCATGCGCCGGGCCGCCTCGCGCCCGATGACGAAGGCGCTCGTCAAGTTGGTCTCGATCACGCGGCGCCAGTCGGCCGTGTCGAGCTCGACCATCGGCCGGCGGAACTGGATGCCCGCGTTGTTGACCAGGATGTCGACCGCGATGCCCTGCGCGTCGAGTGCTTCGAACGCGGCAATGACCGCCGCTTCGTCGGTCACGTCGAAGCAAGCCTCGTGGACCGTGCGGCCGGCCGTGCGCATCTCGGCCGCGGCTTCACGCAGGCGCCCGGCATCGGCGCCGTTCAGCACCACGGCGGCGCCGGCCTCGGCCAGACCCTCCGCCATGGCGCGGCCGAGGCCGCGCGACGAGCCGGTGACGAGGGCGGTCCGCCCTGTGAGATCGAAGAGCTGGCCTTTCATGGCGGTCACGCCTCCGACCGGCGGACGATGAGGTCCGGCCGCTCGAACACGGCCGACAGCAGCTCGGTGCCGAGGCCCGGGCCCTCCATCGGCAGGACATAGCCGTCCTGGATGACCGGCAGGATGGTGACGAGCTCCTTGTACCAGCCGGTATAGAAGGCGCGCACGCTCTCCTGGATGAGCGTGTTGGGCTGGCTGAACGAGGCGTGGATGCCGGCGATGAAGCCCACCGGGCCGATGCAGTCATGCGGCGCGAACGGCCGGTGATAGGTGTCGGCCATGGAGGCGATCTTGCGGCCTTCGGTCAGGCCGCCGGTCCAGCACAGGTCGGCCATCACCACATGCATGGCATCGCGGTCCAGCATGTCCTTGTAGGGGAAGCGGCTGCCGAGCGTCTCGCTGGCGCAGGTCCACACGCTGGTCGAGCGCGCGTATTCGGCCAGCGCCTGCGGCGAGTTCATGCGGATCGGATCCTCGTACCAGGTCGGATTGTACTGCTCGAGGATCTTGGCCAGCTTCTTCGCCATGGGCAGGTTCCAGAGCGAGTGGAACTCGACCATGATCTCCATCTTGTCGCCGACGGCGCGGCGGATCTTCTCGAACGGCTCGAGCGCCGCCTTGAGCTGGTCCGGCGTGATGTAGAGGCCGTCGTTTTCCATGGCCGCCGGATCGAACGGCCAGATCTTCATGGCGGTGATGCCGGATTCGAGCAGGCTCTCGGCGACCGCGTCGGCTCGCGTCATGAAGCCGTTCAGGTCTTCATAGGGACCGGCCGCAGCGCTCTCTTTCCGGTTCCAGTTCGACACCGGCTTGATGTTGGTCGAGCGAACATAGGCGTAGCCGGCGCAGGTGTTGTAGACCCGCTGCTTCGGCCGGCAGAGCCCGCCCAGCATCTGGTGGACCGGCTGGTTGCACAGCTTGCCGAACGCGTCCCAAAGCGCGATGTCGATCGCGGATGCCGCGCGATACTCGACGCCCGTGCTCGACTGCGCCATCGGCAGGTTCAGCATGTCGCGATGGATCGCTTCGATATGGAGCGCGTTGCGGCCGATGAGGCGGCCGGCCAGCGTGTCGTGGATATGCGCCTCGACGGCGCCGGCGCCGTAGAAGGTCTCGCCGAGCCCGATCACGCCGCCGTCCGTATGGACGCGGACCCAGAGCACATTGGCGAACTCCTCGGTCCGCAGCGTCTCGATAGCGGTGATCTTCATCGGCATCCTCCCAATTCGTTCAGGGGCGGCGTGCGCGTCCAGAACCGTGCCGCCGCCCGATCGCACCACGCTAGCCCGTGATGTGAAATATCACAATATATTATCTGTGACGCAATCGAAAGTCGGCGGTTTCCCGCGGAATTAAGGGGCGCGGCCTTGCCGATGTCACACCAAATGTTCCCTTTATGTTCTATAATCCCGCCCGGCATGGATGAGGAGGATGGGATGGGCACCCATGAGATCGTTGGCGGCCTGCTCGCGGTGAAGGCGGCGATCGACATGGTGCGGTCGCTCGGCGGTTTGCTGCGCTGGCGAAAGGACCCGGCCGACCTGGTGCCGGTTTATCGGCTGACGGCGAAGCGGCCGCCGCCCGGCGATTGATCGGCGGGGGACGGCCGTTCGCGGAACGGCGGGCGCCGGGGCGTCCCGGGCAGGCGGCGAGATCGCTCTACCGGACGTTCAGTGCCGGTTCCTGCTTCATTTTGCAATGCACAAATATCCACGAAGAACTTGTCGGACATCCGCAGTAATGTGAGAAGAAGGCAAATTCCTGCTTTCTTAAATCTCGAACTTATCTTGTCGATGATCTTGACAGCCGGGGCGCGCATGTCACTCTAGACCGACCAGTCGGTTTTCGGGTTCAGCGTGTGACCAAACTCGTTCGCCAACCGCAAGAGAGAAGCCGCCAGACGCGCGATCTGCTGATCGAGGCCACGCTCGACTGCCTGCAGGAGTTCGGCTTCCACGGGGCGAGCCTGTCGCGGATCCTCGAGCGTGCCGGCGTGTCCAAGGGCACCTGGGCGCATCATTTCGCGACCCGGAACGAGCTCATCGCGGCGGCGGCCGAGATCATGATCACCGACACGCGCCGGGCGGCCGACGAGTTCGCGGCGTCCGAACGCCAGCAGGACCCGGTGCTGATCGAGAAGATCTGGCAGAAATTCTACCAGAGCCGCTATCGCGACGTGCTGTTCGAGCTGACCGTCGCGTGCCGGACCGAGGCAGACCTGCATCGGCGGCTCGAGCCGGTGTTTGCCGGCTTGGTCGGCGGCATCCGGGCGGCCTGGGGAGGTGACGGCGACGGCGAGGCGCAGAACCTCTCGGCCAATATCGCGATGATGACGGTCTACATGCTCCGCGGCATGGCGGTGCAGGACATGCTGGCGAGCGATCCGGTCGGCGGCGCCGCGCTCAGGCGGCTTTGGTCCGATCTGATGCGGCCGTTCATGACGGCGCCGATGCCGCACGAGGCCGAGGCGGCGGTGGAGCTGATGAAGGACTAGCCCGGCAGAGACCGGGCGGCGCTAGAGGACGGCATACGGCTTCAAGAGAAAGCCGATGCCGGGGTGGACCAGGGTTCGGACGGCAAGACAGGGACGCGGCAAACGCGCCTGACAGGGGGGATGACATGGGAAGACGTCAACAGGATTTGGCGGTCCGCGGCTTGGTGTGGGGCGTGAGCGCCGTGGCTCTCCTCGGCGCCTCAGGTCTGGCGCACGCAGAGGATTTCACGCTTGGCGACTGGCAAGGCAGCTTGGACACGACGGTTTCGATCGGCGTGCTCAATCGGGTGCAGGGCCGCAACCCGGACCTGATCGGCCGGGCCAACGGCGGCCGAGGACCCAGCACGAACCAGGACAACGGCGACCTCAACTACGGCACGGGACCGGTGTCGGCGCCGCTCCGCGCGACCGAGGAATTGAAGCTCGACCGGAACGACTTGGGATTCTTCGCCCGGGCGACCGAGTTCGTCGACTTTGTCAACTACGACGCGCACAACACCGATTTCATGCCGCTGTCGCATGAGGCGGTGAACCAGGCCGGCTTCGGCGGCCGGCTGCTCGACGCTTATGGCTACGGCCATTTCGACGTGTTCGACCACCGGTTCGACGCCCGCATCGGCCGCATGGCGCTGAACTGGGGCGAGAGCACGTTCATTCCCGGCGGCATCAACGCGTTCAATCCGTTCGATGTGACTGCGCTGCGCTCGCCGGGCTCCGAGCTGCGCGAGGCGATCCTGCCGATCCCGGTCACGGATTTCTCGACCAGTATCACCAAGGACCTGTCGATCGAGGCGTATTACCAGTGGCAGTGGCAGAAGACCGACATCGATCCGAACGGAACCTATTTCTCGACCAACGACCTTGCGTCGCCCGGCAGCAACTATGTGACCTTGAACGGCGACACTTTCGCCGACCGGCGGTTCGCGCCCGACCAGCCGCTCATCCCGGGCTTCGTCAATATCCCGGGCAATCTGGTGACGCCGCGCAGCCTCGATCACGAGCCCAGCAACTGGAACCAGTATGGCGCTGCGCTGCGCTACACGGCGTCCTGGCTCAATGCGACGGAGTTCGGCGCCTACTACGTCCAGGCCGCTAGCAACCTGCCGGTGCTGAGCTACCAGTCCGGCAGCCAGGCCGCGAGCCTCGCCGGCATCGGCAAGGGGCTGTCCCAGGTCATAGGCGGTATCGGCAAGGCGCTCGCGACGGATCCGGCGCTGGTCGGGCCGATCTTCGCCAATGCCAACACCATCGTCGGCACATACGGCCTGCAGAGCGCCGGCGAGGCGGCGAACTACTACGTGAGCTACCCGCAGACCATCAAGACCTCGGCGGTCAGCTTCAGCACCCAGATCGGCGACTGGTCGTTCCAGGGCGAATATTCCTACAAGCGCGACGTGCCGCTGCAGATCAACTTCGCCGATGTCATCCAGGCGGGCCTGGCGCCGACCTTTGTCGATCTGGGCAAGGCCTCGGGTTCGGCTGCGACGCTGAACGCGATCCTGGCCGGGCTCAACACCAATACGCTCATCCGGCGCGCGGGCGGCATCACGGCCGCGAACTACACCAAGTTCTATAACTACAACTGGCAGGGCTACGAGAAGCACGACGTCCAGCAGCTGCAGATGACGGCCACCAAGGTCATGGGGCCGCATATCGGCGCCGATCAGCTGGTGTTCATAGGCGAGGTGGGCGCCGACTACGTGCCGAGCCTCGAAAGCCACGAGGACCTGCCGTTCAACGGACCGAACACGCCGGTGAGCGGCAATCCGTTCTATCCGAATACGGCGCCAAGCGACGTCCAGCACGGCGGCTTTCCGACCAAGTTCTCCTGGGGCTATCGCCTGCGCCTGCAGGCGGACTATCTGGCCGCGATCGGCCCGGTCAACCTGAGGCCGGAGATTTCCTTCGCCCACGACATCAATGGCATCTCGCCGGGGCCGGGACCCGGCAACTTCATCGCCGGCCGCAAGGCAGTCGAGCTTGGCCTGCAGGCGACCTATCAGAACCGCTGGGCGGCCGAGATCTCCTACACGAACTACTTCGGCGGCAAAGGCCAGGATCTGTTGACCGACCGCGACTTCGTGGCGCTCAACGTCAAATATTCGTTCTAAGAAAGAATGATCCCGAGGGAGGGACGGTCGATGACCTCTGTTTTGAAGAACTACCGTGCGGCGTTGCTGGCATCGGCGCTGGCTTTCATTGCCGTCCCGGCGATGGCTGAGACCGCGGCCGATCTCGGCAAGACGCTGACGGCGATGGGCGCCGTCAAGGCGGGCAATGCCGACAACACGATCCCGGCCTATGACGGCGGCATCGCAACGCCGCCGGCGGGCTACAAGCCGGGCGATCATCTGGCCGACCCGTTCGCCGCCGAAAAGCCGCTTGCCAAGATCGACGCCAGCAACATGGCGAAGGTCGCGGACAAGCTGACCGACGGCCAGAAGGCCATGCTGCAGCGCTATCCGGACTTCTACCTCAACATCTATCCGACCCACCGCACCTCAGCCGTGCCCAAGGCGATCGAGGAGGCGACGATCGCGAACGCCTCGACCGCCAAGCTGACCGAGGACGGCAACGGCGTGCTTGGCGCCAAGCGCGGCGTGCCGTTCCCGATCCCGCACAACGGGCTCGAAGCGATCTGGAACCATCTGCTGCGGTTCGCGGGCTTCTCGACGCACCGCACGATCCTGCAGGTCAACCCGACCGAGAGCGGCGACTACACGCCGATCACGATCGACGAGACGGTGCTGTTCTCCTATTCGTCCGGGCTCGATACCGGCAACATCCAGACCTATTTCCTGCAGGCGGTCACTGGTCCCGCGCGCCTCGCGGGCGAGGTGCTGCTGGTGCACGAGACGATCAACCAGGTCGCCGAACCGCGCCAGGCCTGGACCTACAACCCCGGCCAGCGCCGGGTGCGCCGCGCGCCGAACGTTGCCTACGACAATCCGGGCACGGCGTCGGACGGGCTCAGGACCAACGATCAGCTGGGCCTCTTCAACGGCTCGCCCGACCGGTACGACTGGAAGCTCATCGGCCGCAAGGAGATATATGTCCCGTACAACAACTACAAACTCTCCTCCGACCAGGTGAAGAGCTCGGACGCGATCAAGCCGAAGCACCTCAATCCGGACCTGCTGCGCTTCGAACTGCATCGCGTCTGGGTCGTCGAGGCGACCGTGAAGCCGGGCGTCAGCCACCTCTATGCCCGGCGTGTCTTCTATATCGACGAGGACAGCTGGCAGATCCTGACGACCGACTGCTACGACCAGCGCGGCCAGCTCTGGCGCGTCGGCGACAGCTACGGCCTCGAATATTGGCAGGTGCCGGTCTATCGCACCGGCGTCGATTCGATCTACGACCTGCAGTCCGGCCGCTATACCGCGATCGGCTTCTACAACGAGAGCGCGCCGCCGGACTTCAGCGTCAAGCTGACGCCGGACGATTTCACCCCGGAAACGCTCAGGAACGCCGGTGTTCGCTGAGTTCATCAGACGCTCGTCTCTCGTCGTTGCGGTCCTGATCCTCGGCTGCGGCATGGCCGCGGCCGAGGATCACCCGCCGGTTCCCGCCGAACGCGTGCCGCTCGCGGCCCAAAGCTTGCTGCAGGGCGTTGCCAGGGCCGGTCAGTCGCTGGTCGCGATCGGCGAGCACGGCATCATCCTCATCTCGCATGACGACGGGCAAAGCTGGACCCAGCAGCAGAGCCCGACCGACGTGCTGCTGACCGCGGCCAGCTTCGCCGATGACCGTCACGGCCTTGTCGTCGGCCATGACGGCACGATCCTCAGGACCGCGGACGGCGGCCAGCAATGGCAACTGGTCCAGCGCGACCTCGATGCGGGGCCGCTCCTGACCGTGGCGCTCGCCGCCGACGGCCAACACGGCGTCGCCGGTGGCGCCTACGGCCTGCTGCTCGTGACCGCGGACGGCGGGGCGACCTGGCGGAAGGCGAAGGTCACCGACGACACGGCCGACGAGGATGCCGACGGCGAGGGCAGCGACGCCCATCTCTATGCCGCGGCTCTGCCGGCACCCGACCGCTGGGTCGTGGTGGGCGAGGCGGGCCGCATCATCACCAGTCGCGACCAGGGGGCGACCTGGCAGGTCGTGAAGGCGCCCTATAACGGGTCCTATTTCGGCGTGCTCGCGAAGTCGCCGGACGATTGGCTCATTTTCGGATTGGAAGGCAAGATGCTCGAGACGGCTGACGCCGGCGCCACCTGGCAGCCGATCGAGACCGGGCAGAGTTCCGGCCTGACCTCGGTCGGGCAGTTGAACGACGGCCGCCTGGTCGCGGTCGGGCTCAACGGCACGATCCTGGTCGAGGACCAGCCGCACGGCCACTTCCTGCTGCGCACGCTCAAGACGCCGACCGCCTTGACCGGCGTCCTGCCGATCGACGGCGTCGCGGTCCTGACCGGCGAGCGGGGAGCGAGCCTGCTCGACGCGACCACGCTCCGGGCGACCCCCTGATGCCCAAGAAGATTTTCATCCATCGCCTCGGCCATGGGCTGTTCACCTATCGCCGGACCGTGCTGGTGCTGTTCGCGCTTGTCACGCTGGCGCTCGGCTGGGCCGCGTCCACGCTCCGGATCGACGCGTCGTTCGAGAAGACGTTGCCCGAGGCCCATCCCTACATGGCGACGTTCAAGCAGTTCCAGCAGCAGTTCGGCGGCGCCAACCGCATCCTGATTGCGCTGCACTCGAAAAGCGGCTCGATCCTGACGCCTGAATTTCTCGATGTGCTGAAGAAGGCGACCGAGGAAACCTATTTCATTCCCGGTGTCGACCGGTCGCGCGTGACCTCGATCTTCACGCCTAACGTCCGTTTCATCGAGATCGTGCGCGACGGCTTCGCCGGCGGCAATGTCGTGCCCGGTACCTTCAAGGCGACGCCCGAGGGCATCGAGGAGGTGCGCAAGAATATCCTGAAGTCCGGGCAGCTGGGCCGGCTGGTCTCGGCCGATTTTTCGAGCGCCATGATCTCGGCCGAGCTCGTCGACCGGGACCCCGCGACCGGCGAAAAGCCGGACGTGTTCAAGGTCGCGGCCGCCCTCGAGCAGAACCTGCGCAGCAAGTACGACGGGCCGGTCGCCGACGTGCATATCCTGGGCTTCGCCAAGGTCATGGGCGACATCGCCGATGCCGCGGGCGGCGTGCTGAAGTTCTTCGCGCTCGCGTTCCTCATCACCGCCGGCATCGTGACACTCTACGGCCGGTCGCTCGCGCTCACCGTGACGCTGCTCGGCGTCTCCGTCGTCACCGTGATCTGGCAGCTGGGGCTGCTGTCGTTGCTGGGTTTCGGCATCGATCCGCTGTCGATCCTGGTGCCGTTCCTGGTCTTCGCCATCGCGATCAGCCATGGCGTCCAGAACATCGGCACCCTGACGCAGGAGATGGCCAAGGGCCACGATGTCCGGGCCGCGAGCCTCGCGGGCTTCAACCGCCTGCTGGTGCCGGGCGTGGCTGCACTCGTCGCCGACGCGCTGGGCTTCCTCACCATCACGCTCATCGACGTGCCGTCGATCCGCGAACTCTCGATCGCCGCAAGCCTCGGCATGGTGCTGATCATCGCGACCCATCTCTTCGTGCTGCCGCTGCTCATGAGCCTGCTGCCGCTCGGGCCCGAGTACAGGCACCGGATGGCCAGGACCTATGGTCGGCTCGACGGCGTCTGGCGGGCGATCTCCGTGCTGGCGACACCCAAGGGCGCCATCCCCGCCGTCGCGATCGCGGTCGCCGTGTTCGGTTTTGCCTCGGTCGGGGCCAAGCACCGGGCGGTCGGCGACATCGACGCGGGCGTGCCGGAATTGTGGGGCGACAGCCGCTATAACCAGGACGCGGCCTTCATCACCAAGACCTTCGCGATCGGTGTCGACATCATCCAGGTGATCGCCCAGGGCCCGAAGAACGGCTGCGTCGATCATTCGGTGGTCGAGGCGATCGACCGGTTCGACTGGCACATGCGCAATGTCGCGGGCGTGCGCTCGACCCTGTCGCTGCCGATGGCGATGAAGCTCGTCAATGCCGGCTGGAACGAGGGCAATCCGAAATGGCGCGAGCTGCCGCGCGACAGCCGCGTGCTGGTGCGCGCCTCGGCGCCGATCGAGACTTCAACCGGGCTCCTGAACGATGATTGCTCGGTCATGCCGATCATCATGTTCACGGTCGACCACAAGGCCGAGACGATCGATCGGGTGACGAACGCGGTCGAGGCCTGGACCAAGGCCAACCCCTCGTCCAAGGTCAGCTTCCGGCTGGCGACCGGTAACGTCGGCGTCATGGCGGCGACCAACCAGACCGTCCGCGCGGCCGAGACGCCGATGCTGCTCTATGTCTATGGCGTGGTGCTCGCGTCCTGTCTCGTCATGTTCCGGGGCGTGGCACCCTCGGTCTGCGTCATCATCCCGCTCATCCTGGTCTCGGTGCTGACCGACGCGATCATGGCGCTGCTCGGCATCGGGCTGAAGACCTCGACCTTGCCGGTCGCTGCGCTCGGCGTCGGCATCGGCGTCGACTACGGCATGTACATGTTCAGCCGCCTGAATTCCCATCTGGGCGGCGGCCGCGGCTTCGCCGAAGCCTATCTGCAGACGCTGCGCGAGACCGGCAGCTCGATCCTCCTGACCGGCCTCACGCTTGCCGCCGGCACCTGCACCTGGATCCTGTCGGGCTTGCGCTTCCAGGCGGACATGGGTCTGCTGCTCACCTTCGTGTTCATCGCGAACATGTTGGGCGCGGTGCTGCTGTCGCCGGCCATCGCCGGTCTCATCGACCGAGTCCGCCCGTTCCGTCGGGTCGAAGGTGTCGTTGGCCACTGACCCCGGAGGGCAGGGCACGTGCAGGTCAGCGCGTGCCCGTCGCCCCGACGGCGGCCGCTTCTGGGACGCAGCCGACCGCCGCCAGAGCTGAGGTTGCGGCGCGGCTGTAGGCGTCCAGCGAATAGACCGCCGAGACATGCGCGCGCGACGCCTCGCCGATCGCGCGCCGGAGTGCCGGATCTTCGAGCCGGCGCAGCCACGCCGCCGCGGCGTCGATGCGCGCGTCGGCCCATTCGGAGGTGGCGCCGGCATAGGCCTCGCGCTGATCGCGCACCGGGATCAGGTCATAGGGCACAAGGCAGCCGATCTCCTCGGTCATGAAATCCATGTTGCTCGACCAGGCGGTCGCCACGACCGGCTTGCTGAGCAGCATCGCCTCGACAAGCGGAATGCCGAAGCCCTCGGCGCGATGCAGCGAGAGGAAGATGTCGGCGCGACGCAGCAATGCGCCATAGCTGCCGGGCGGCAGGGCACCGTGGAACAACGTGATGTTGCGGGCACCGTCGATCGCCGCCGCGAGCCGCTCGCGCTCGCCCGGCGCTAGATCATATCCGCCGGCCTTGATGACGAGCCGCACGTCGCTCCGGTCGCCGAACGCCGCGCGGAACGCCGCGACGGCGCCAAGAGGATTCTTTCGCTCGAAGCCCGAGTCGTATGAAAAGACGACGAGCACGACCAAGGTCTCGGCCGGCACGTCCCACCAGTCCGGCAGGTCACCCACAGCCGGCGCCGAGACCAGATGCGGCACGATGTGCAGCGGGGCCGGGTGACCTTCGCTCTCCAGGGCATCCGCCGTGAAGCGGCTCGGTGCCCAGATCTGGTGGACATGGGGCAGGGCGTGGCGCCAATGCGCCGGTATCTCTGCCAGCTCCCAGTTCCAATAGGCAATAAGCGGGCGCCCTCCAACCTGGCGGTGGAGCCGCAGCAGGACCGATTGATACTCGGGCGGATTGAGATGGACGATGAGCGGGCCGCCGGCGTCGCCGTCGATGACGTCGTGCCCGGCCGACAAGGGCGGCAGGTCGAGTCGGGCATTCCGGGCCTCAGTCACGTCGATCGTGCCGACTTCGTACCCGAGCGCTGCCAGATGCAGGGCGCATTGCCGGGCTCCGTGGCCGAGCCCGGTCGAGGAGCGGAGCAGGCCAGCGACGGTGATCCGCCGGGTTTGGGGCCAGGGCTGATCGAGGCGGGCCCGCGGCACGCGAATGGCGATCAGCAGGTCACGGATGCGCACAAGCACAGAGCGCGGAAGGATCCTGCGGAGAAGCGGGCGCGACAAGTTCGGGACCAATTTGCGGCTCAAGCACCCGCTGGCTAAAGGTTTGCCGACATCCGGCGGCGGATGAGCTCGGCCTCGACCAGCTTCTCGACCAGGGTCGGCATCTTGACCGTCGCGGTCCAGCCAAGCAGCCGTTCCGCCTTGGCCGGATTGCCGACGCTCAGCGAAATGTCCGACGGCCGCATGAAGGCCTGATTGCTCTCGACATGCTTGGTCCAGTCGAGGCCGAAGCAGCGGAAGGCAGCCTCGACGAAATCCTGCAGCCGGACCGGCATGCCGGTCGCGATCACGAAATCCTCCGGCTGGTCATGCTTCAGCATGCGCGCCATGGCATCGACATAGTCGGGCGCCCAGCCCCAATCGCGCGTCAGGTCGAGCGCGCCCAGCGTCAGCCGATCGGTCTTGCGCTGGGCGATGTCGGCGGCGCCCCGCACGATCTTCTGGGTGACGTAGCGGGTCGGCCGCAGCGGCGATTCGTGGTTGAACAGCAAGCCTGAGCAGGCGAACAGACGGTAGGCCTCGCGATAGTTGGCGACGGCCCAGAACGAGGCGGCCTTGCCGACGGCATAGGGGCTGCGCGGGTGGAACGGCGTCCGCTCGTCGGCGGGCGTGTCCGTGTTGCCGAAGCACTCGCTGGAGGATGCGTTGTAGAAGCGCGTCTCGAGGCCGAGGAAGCGGATCGCCTCGAGAATGTTGATCGTGCCGTGCATGATGCTGTCGATCGTCTCGACCGGCTGCTGAAACGACAGGCCGACCGAGGACTGGGCCGCGAGATTGAAGATCTCCGACGGCTGGACGGTCTGCACGACCTGCGCGACGCTACGGAACTCGGCCATGGCGGCGGAATGGAGCCGGACCTGGTCCAGGATGCCGAGCACGCGCAGGCTCGTAAACGCACTGCCGTCCACGTCGCGCGATGTGCCGTGCACCGCGTAGCCCTGGTCGAGCAGCAGCTTCGCGAGGTAGGCGCCGTCCTGGCCCGAGATGCCGAAGATGAGGGCGGTGCGGGGTGCCGGCTTCATTTGGGTTGCCGCCGCTCGTAGGTTAGGCGCGCGATTGGTCCTGTCACATTCCCTCCTGGTCGTCGCTCGTCGGTCGAACATCGGCTCGACGGAGTCGGCGTTAGCATAGTCGAATCAGGATGTCGCGGAAGAATTTCGCGCGCCCGTCCTTGCTATCCTATGCAATCTCTTGCTGTGGCCATCTTGAGGTTGCCGAAAAATCCGGATCGCGTCGCCAATCGCCGTCCAAGACTTGATCGGCAGGAATGCGCCCATTATCGTTTTGTTAAAGAGGGTAGCTAAGCCCTGCGATAAAATAGATTAAATCAAAAAATAGGGAGGCGCCGGGCGTGCGGCTCGTAAAACAACCAGATAGCCGGTGTCTTCGTTCAACGGGGCCAGGGTCGTGTCTCGATAATAGGGCAACGGCCCGCGGGTCATGAAGTTCATCCTGCATACACCAATCGGCGAGCAGTCGGTCGAACGGAGCCTCGGCCGAGCGGAATACAGCTATTTCTTTGTGATGAAGGCATTCCGTCCTGCCCTTGAGCGGGTCGGAAAGGTTGTGGTCGTTGAAAATCCGGCGACCGATGTCGATCCGCTCTACGAGGAGGCGGTTGCCGCTGGCGAGGCGTGCGTCCATTTGTCCTTCACGCCGCCCCATCGGGCTCCGGTCGCGCTGAAATGTCCGACAGTCTCCATCCTTGCGTGGGAATTCAGCAACATTCCGGACGAGGTTTGGGGGGACGATCCACGGAGCGACTGGCGCTATGTGCTGGGGCGGCACGGCCGGACCATCGTGCTGTCGAGCTACACGGCCGAGGCGGTCCGTGTGGCCATGGGAGCCGACTTCCCGGTCGCGGCGATTGCAGCGCCCGTCTGGATCGGCAACCGGCCGGACTATCGTCCTGCGCGTCCATGGGTTGAGCCGATCGAGCTCGTCCTGCGTGGGCTTGTGGCCGACAGCCGTGCAGGGACGACCCGGGCGATTCCGGATCCGGAGCCGCCGCCCGAGGAGATTGGGGAGCCGGAACTCGTCTCTCCAGAGTCTGCCCCTACTACCCTGACTATGGACGCCGCCGAGCCGGAGCCATCTGCGGTCGCCGTCGTCGAGCCGGAGCCGTCGTGCCTCGATGTCTTCGAGCCGGCCCCCGTAACGCCGGTTCCAGTCGCGCCGGTCACGCCGCCGCGAAACATCCGCTACCGCCTGGGCGTCACGAAGCGCCACGCGCTGGAATGGTATCGCGAGGCGCTGAAAGACCTGATGCCGCGCCCGATCGCAATCGCGATCTCGCGCAGCGGCGGCTGGGCCGAGCGGGCCACCCACTGCTGGCTGGGGCCGGGCTGGCGCCCGCCGGCGCTGGTCGAAGTGCCGCCACCTCCACCCCCGCCGCCACCTCTGCCCCCCGTGGACCCGCCGCCGCCGGCCTTCGGCGTCACGCTCGGTGGCGTTGTCTATACGTCTGTCTTCAATCCGACGGACGGGCGGAAGAACTGGGTCGATCTGGTGACCGGCTTCTGCTGGGCATTCCGCGACGTCGACGATGCTGTCCTCGTCCTGAAGACGATCCACGTCGATGCGAGGGCTTATCTGCCGGCACTCGATGAGATCCTCGGAAAGCTGTCGCCCTTCAAATGCCGGGTGGTCACCGTCCAGAGCTTTCTTGCCGAGGCCGACTATCGCCGGCTTGTGGAGGCGACGAGCTTCTACGTGAACTGCTCGCACTGCGAGGGCCTGTGCCTGCCCCTGATGGAATTCATGGCGGCCGGTCGTCCCGTGATTGCGCCGCTCCATACGGCGATGGCGGACTACGTCGATACGGCGGTGGGCTTCACCGTCGACGCAAGCCTCGAAAACAACGTCTGGCCGCATGACCCCCGAGAGCTGTTCCGCACGCTCCGTTATCGGCTCAACTGGGGCTCGCTGTTGACTGCCTTTCGCGAGAGCTATCGCGTTGCGAAGGCTGAGCCAGATCGGTATGCGGTTCTCGGGGCTGCGGCCCGCGAGCGCATGCGGCGTATCGCTTCCGTCGAGACGGTGGAAGCCCAGCTGCGCGCATTCTTTGCCGCAGACCTGGCCGCGCCCATGCTGCCGTCCTTGCCGGCAGTCGCACCGATCGAGGATGACAATCTGATGGCGGTGGAAGTGTCATGATCTTCATTGTCCATTCCAAGACGAGTGCGGCCTCGGTCGGGCGTCAGCTCGGCGTTGCCGAATACAGCTATTATTTCGTGCTGAAGGAATTTCGGCCGCTGCTGGAGCGCCTCGGCATCGTCGTTGCCGTGGACGATCCCGAGATCGAGGTCGACCGCATCTATCAAAACGCGTTGAAGCACGGCGAGCGCTGCCTGTTCCTGTCCTTTTCTCCGCCGCAGCAGACGCCGGTCGGCAATCGTTGCCCGACGATCCCGATCTTTGCCTGGGAATTCGACACGATGCCGACCGAGCCGTTCGACGACGAGCCGCGCAACGACTGGCGCTTCGTCTTCAGTCGTCTGGGGCGGGCCATCACCCATTCGAACTTCACGGTCGACGTCGTGCGCGCGGTTATGGGGCCGGATTTTCCCATCGTGTCGATCCCGGCGCCCGTCTGGGACCGGCACGCGGCGCTCTATCATCGATCTCGCGGGCGCGTGGACGGGCAGGTCGGCGATCTTGCCATCAGTGGTACCGTCGTCGATTCCCGGCGGATCGACCTGGAGCTGTACACGCCCCAGCGTTACGCGGCCGGCAAATGCCCCGAGCCCGCGAGCATCGGTCTTCGGCCGGGCGAACGGCTCCGGCTCGACGGCATCGTCTATACTGCGGTCTTCTGCCCGTACGACGGACGGAAAAACTGGTTCGACATGGTGAGTGCCTTCTGCTGGACCTTTCGGGAGACGGAGGACGCGACCCTGGTGCTGAAGCTGACTCACCGGGATTCGCGCGACGCGCTGATCGAGATGTTGCGCTATCTGCGCAAGCTGACGCCATTCAAATGCCGCGTCGTGTTCATGGACAGCTACCTTACAGAGGCGGACTACCAGTCGCTGATGCTTGCGACGACCTACGTCGTCAATACCTCCCACGGCGAGGGGCAATGCCTGCCGCTCATGGAGTTCATGTCGGCCGGCCGGCCGGCGATCGCGCCGCGGAACTCGGCGATGCTCGACTACATCACGGAAGGCAATGCCTTCGTCGTGGCTTCCGACGTCGAACCCACACAATGGCCGCACGATCCGCGCGGGGCATATCGGACCTTCCGGCATCGGCTGGAGTTCGATTCTCTGATGGACGCCTATCGGCGCAGCTACGCACTCGCGACCGAACGGCCGGAAGCCTATGCCGCGATGAGTGCCTGCGCCTCGGCGCGGCTCGAGACCCATTGTTCGGAGCGGGTAGTCGCCGATCGACTGGTGCGCTTCCTGGGGCTCGACGTCGAGAAACGGGGGCAGGAGGTGGTCGGGCTCCGGGCCGCTTCATGATGCGACGCGCTTCAGGTGGCGCTAGCGAGGCCATGGCGAGGCCGTAGTGGAATAGCTTGGTTTATTTCGGGAAGCCGAGTTCATGGACTGTGCGGGCGCGCCCCCGCACCGCAGGCTGCAACCGGCACCGCAGGCTGCAAGCGGCCGGCACCAAGTGCTGGCGACGGGCGCAAGGTTTCGCTCGCACCTGCCCGTTGAACTACGATCGAGAGGACCGTAATAACCTGAAACGGCGCTCTATCGTAGGCTGCCTAATAAAACGTGGCATTCATCCGATGTTACTGTTTTGCGACATGTCGCAGTTATTTCGTCGTCCGTGATCAATCGATAGGCGATTGATCTGGCGCGGTTTTCCGGAGCGCTGAAGTAACTGGATTTGCAGGAAAGCCGTGTCAAGACGGCGGTTTTTCTGCGTTTTCGATTCCCCATTTCGGCG
>NZ_BMJQ01000025.1 GCF_014643535.1 Aliidongia dinghuensis
CGCCGCCAGGACGATCGAGGACCTCTGGCAGGCCATCGGCGAAATCTGCGACCTCTACGAGCCCGATGAGTGCCTCAACTATTTCAAGACCGCGGGCTATGACCCAGCATGATCGCAAACCGCTCTAGAGCCGGCTCCGCTGGCTGCGCGCGGGTTCGGTCGTCGTGGTGGCCTGTGGGCCAAGGTTCTGCGGGAGCGACCCACCCGGAGAGATCAATGCCCCGGCAAGCTCTCGCAGGCTGACCAATCCGACAGGCTGTCCGGTCGATCCGACGACGACAACCTCGGTATCCGGGCCATGGACCACCATCCGCATCGCATCTTCGATCGCCGCGCCGGCTGGGATCGTGGTGTCTCCGGTCGGATAGGCTCGCCCGAGAGGCTTCATCACGGTCTCGACGCGCACCACGCGCGCTCTGTTGACGCCCTTGACGAAGTCCATGACGTAGTTGTCGGCCGGCCGCAGGACGATGTCCTGGCTCGTGCCCTGCTGGACGACTTCGCCGTCCCGCAAAATCGCGATCTGATCGCCGAGCCTGAGCGCCTCGTCGAGATCATGCGTAATGAAGACGATGGTCTTCTTCAATTCCGCCTGCAGATCCAGAAGCACTGTCTGCATATCCGTCCTGATGAGCGGGTCCAATGCCGAATAGGCCTCATCCATCAGGAGGATTGCGGCATCGTTGCTGAGCGCGCGGGCAAGGCCGACCCGCTGTTGCATGCCGCCGGACAGCTCATGCGGATAACGGGCATCGAACCCGTGGAGGCCGACCCGCTCGATCCACGCCATGCCGACATCGCGCGCTTTCGCCTTTGGCATGCCCCGGACCTCGAGGCCGAACGTCACGTTCTCGATGACGGTCCTGTGCGGCAGAAGGGCGAATTTCTGGAACACCATCGCGGTCCGATTGCGCCGGAATTCGCGCAGCTCCAATTCCCCCATATCGAGGATGTCGCGTCCGTCGATGACGATCGATCCCGAGGTCGGCTCGACCAGCCGGTTGATATGCCGGATCAGCGTGGACTTGCCGGAGCCGGACAGGCCCATGATGACCTGAATCTTGCCGGCCGGCATGGCGATGCTGATGTTGTTCAGCGCCAGCACATGCCCATGGTTTCGCCCGAGTTCGGTCTTGGAGAGCCCGTTCCTTACAGCCTCGACATGCCGCGCTGGCGAGGCGCCGAAGATCTTGAACAGCTCCCGTATCTCGATCGAGGCGTCGGACTGGATGTTTCTAGCCATGCGTGGCACCCCTATGCCGCTGTAGGCGGCGCCCATACGCCTGGCTTATGCGGTCGAAAATGATCGCAATGCCGACGATGGCAAAGCCGTTGAAGACACCCAGCGTGAAATACTGATTGGCGATCGCCTGAAGGACGCTCAGCCCCAGCCCCTGCACGCCGATCATTGAGGCGATGACGACCATGGCAAGCGCCATCATGATCGTCTGGTTGATGCCGGCCATGATGGTCGGCAGGGCGAGCGGCATCTGCACTTTCGACAGCTTCTGCCAGCGCGAGCAGCCGTAAGCGTCGGCCGCCTCGATGACTTCGCTGTCGACCAGCCTGATGCCGAGGTCCGTGAGACGGATGATCGGCGGAAGAGCGTAGATGACCACAGCGATGAAGCCCGGCACCCGGCCTATTCCCAAGAGCATGACGACGGGAATGAGATAGACGAAGGGAGGCATCGTCTGCATGACATCGAGAACGGTCTGCACGATGGCCCCGAGGCGCCTGAAGCGGGACATCAGGACGCCGATCGGAATGCCGATTGCGATCGAAAAGATCGTCGCGGCGAAGACGAGAGAGATCGTCTTCATCGCATCGCCCCACAGGCCGAAGAGACCGATCGCGAGCAGAGTTCCGACCGCGGCCGCCACGACCGCCCAGCTGCGGGCTGCAAACCACGCGACGGCACCGATCACGAGGACGATGATCGGCCACGGCGTGCCGGTTATCAGGCGCTCGAAGAAGATCAGGGTCCGGTCGAGCGGGCCAAAGAAGGCTTCGATTCCGTCGCCGTAGGTGCGGGTAAAGGCCCTGAACGATCCGTCGACGTATCGTTTGATCGCCAGCAGGGACTCGTCGCTTAATTGCGGAAAATTGAGCAGCCAGTTCATCGCGACATCCGTCAATGATCTGTTGCGGAACATCGTGGGCGTGATCGTCCGCGAAGGCGCCCGACGAGCAGCGACATCGCTCCCGAGGCTTCAAGACCTCTCCCAAAGCCCCGGGATGGTGTGCAATGACCTTAGAGCGCCGCCTTGACCTTCGCGGCGACGTCGGCCGGGACCCACTTCGTCCAGAGGTCAGGCTGCGTTTTCAGGAAGTGCTTCGCGCCGTCGGCACCGGTCGCCTGGTTTTCCGTCATCCAGAGCATCACGTTGCCGACGGTGTCCTGGCTCCAGCTCCGGGCTTTCAGATAGCCCAGGGCCGGAGCGATATCCTCACGCTTTGCGAACTTGCCGCTCACCAGCGTCACGGCCGGTGTCGCCTGCCAGTAGTTCGGCTTCGGATCGGGGCACGACTGAACCGTCGTGCACCGCTTCCACTCGGCATCGTCGTGGGCCGCTTCCAGGCGCTTCATCGGATATTTCTGCAGCAGGGACGTCGGCGCCCAGTAGGCGGCGATGTACCCCTGCTTGTGCTCGTAAGCCTTGGCGATCGCGCCATCGAGGCCGGCTGCCGACCCGGTCGGCACCAGCACGAAGCCCTTGTCTGCAGCCTTCAGAGCCTTGAAGAGCTGTGCCGTCACGACTGTGTCGCCCCATCCCTGCGGTCCCTGAAGAATTCCGCCCTTCGATGGGTCTTCGGGCGCCGGAAAGAGCTCGGGATGACGCAGCGCATCGTCGACGGTCTTGATGTCGGGGTGCTGGTCGGCCAGGTACTTCGGGATGTACCAGCCCGAAGAGGACCCTTCGTCGATCGCCGTCCCGACCTTGACGACGTGCCCGTCGGCGATCGCGTTGGCAACAACGTCCGGGAGGAGGCTCACCACCGCCTCCGGGGCGATGTCCGGTTGCCCCTTCTCGGCCATCGACGTAATCGTCGGAACAGTGTCGCCGGCGATGGCGGAAGCGTTGCAGCCGTAGCCGTTCTTGAGGATGAACTGGTCGACATAGGCGAGCGCCTCGGCCGACTGCCAGCTCATGGCCGCGATGGTGACGTCGCCGCAGGCCGCGGCGTTGGCGAAAGACGGGCCTGCCACCAACCCGGTGAGCAGGCACGTGGATGCGAGTAGTTTTTTCATTGCCATTTCCCTGTTGGCGGCAACTTCACTTGGTCCGTGGCGCCGCAGTCACGGATTTCGAGAGGAGGACGAGCCCCCGCGATTCGTTTTTTTCTTGCACTCGACGAGCCGCACGATTGGCATGTCGGCCGTTTCTCTTATTCGTCTCCCGCGTTCCACTCGCGCACGGCCAGGGTTATTTTGGCGCCGATCGTTGTCAGCGGTTGAGGCGGCAGCGATTTCGGAGGCTGGAAGGTCTGATAGATGCGACTGAGCTCGGAACTGACGCCGAGCGCCATCTCCGCCGCCGCGATGCCGGAAGCGGTCGCTTTCGATGCGCCAAGCCCGTTGCATCCGCAGGCAGCGATGATCCCTTGCTCGACCTCGCCGAAGGCGGGCACGCTGTTCCACGTGATCGCCATCGCCCCGGCCCAGCGGTATTCCATCCCGATATTCGGGAGGCCCGGGAAACGAGCGGCGAACTTACGATCGTGCAGCGCACCTGCGCGCCTCATCTCGCCGTCGCCGACGTCCAGGCCTGGATTGTAGGTGTATCGCGACCGGATCAGGATGCGGTCGCCGCCCTTTCCGTTAATACGGCGAACCGTCGTGCCCATGGGAAGTGCCGGTGTCGCGCCCCATTTGCGCGCGCCCGAAAGGCGTGCCGGGTCGAATTCCTCGGTGAGCGATGCATAGGTGAAGACGTGCAGCAGGCGCCCGCTGAAGAAACCGAAGCTCTGGGCGTGCCCGTTGTTGGCCAGAATGATCTGGCCCGCCTCAACGGAGCCGTGCGGGGTCTTGACCAGCCAGCCGCCGTCGACCCTCGCGAAGGACAATGCGGGCGTTCTCTCGAAGACCCGGACCGGCTCCTTCAGGCTGTCGGCGACCGCCCGGATATAGGCGGCGGGCTGGATCATCACCGTCCCGGGCATGAAGAGCCCCGAGGTGAAGGCAGGACACCCGGTAATCTCCGCAGTTTCTTTCGCATCGAGGAGGGTGTGCGCTTCTCCCAGTTCGGCGAGTTGGCGTGCATAGGTGACAAGATGTTTGTCCCCTTCGGCGCTCATCGCGACGCTGTATCTGCCGCATGGATCGAGGATATCCGGGCCCCAGCCCTGCTCGGCAGCCAGCTCGCTCGCCAACGCAATCGCCGTGCGTTGAACGGTGATATCCCGCCGGCTCTTGTTCGACGAGGCCTCGCTGAAATCTTCCGACGACACCTCGTGCGGCAGGTCGATGATGAAGCCGGAATTGCGTCCGGCCGACCCCTCGCCGATGCCCCCGACTTCCAGCACGGCGACACGCAATTGAGGGTCGAGCTGCGACAGCCGGCGCGCCGCGGACAAACCCGCGAAGCCGCCGCCAATCACGACAACGTCGGCCGTGAGGGCTCCCTCCAGGCGAGGCTTCTCGACACGAGGCGGCAGCATCGCAACCCAGCCGCACACCCCCGTATTCTCAGGGAGCCGCGAGGCCACAAAGCTTTTTGCCTTAACGGGGCTCATGATGCGCTGCTTCCCGCTCGGCAAGCCCGCCGAGGGCCCCCCGCAGGGCCTCGATTCGATCGGCTGGCAGCCCTCTCAGCGGCTTGCGCGGATGTCCCGCGCCATAGCCGGTCAGTTCGACGGCGGCATAGACGGATTGCACGTAGTCGCGCTCGCAAATGAGGGACATGACCGGCTCCAGCGATGTCCAGATGTCGCGGGCGGCCTCCCAGTTTCGAGCGCGGGCGGCCTCGAAGAGAGCGACGCACGTCCGCGGCGCGAAACCGGCACCGCCCCAGATCGCACCGCTGCATCCGGCATAGAGGGCGAAGAGCATGAGCGGATCCGTCCCGTTCATGACCGGCCTTCCGGTCCGAATGAGTGCCGCCTGCTTCACGAAATCGCCGCTGCTGTCCTTGACGGCGCAGAAGCCGGGGATGTCGCTCAATTCGTTGAGCAGCGACGGGGTAACCGCCACGCCGACGGCCTGGGGCACGTTGTAGCCGATGACCGGCAGGCCGGCCTTCGCGACCTCCGTATAGAAATCGACGATCCCCTGATGATCCGTCGGGCCTTCGAAGAACGGCGGCAGCACCATCACGCCGTCGGCGCCGCAATCGGCCGCGTAGCGCGTGCGCTCGACGACATCTTCCACGAGAAGGGCGGACGTCTGCGCGATGATCTTGGCGCGCCCGTTGATGATCTTCGCGCCGCGCTTGACCAGGGACTTCGATTCCTCGGTCGAGAGGTAGACGTGCATCCCGGTGCCGGAGCTGAGCACGAAGCCACGCACGCCGGCCGCGATATAACGCTCGATATTTCGTTCCAGCCGCGCGAAATCGATCCGCCCTTCACTGTCGAAAGGTGTCGCGACGGCGAGGTTCAGACCCGGGAAAGGAAAATCGGACATGTCGCTACAGTTCTCCCGTTTCGGATCCGGAGAGATCCAGCCAGATTGTCTTCAGTTGCGTGTATTGATCGTGGGCGTGCAGCGAATTATCGCGACCGCCGAAGCCTGACTGCTTGAAGCCGCCGAACGGCGTCGTGATGTCGCCTTCGCCGAAGGAGTTGACGGTGACCGTGCCGGCTTTCAGCGAACGCGCGGCGCGCAGCGCGCGCTTGCCGTTCGCCGTGAAGACCGACGCCGCGAGCCCGTAATCGGTGTCGTTTGCGACCTCTACGGCTTCCTGCAGGCTATCCACCGTGATGACCGACAGGATCGGCCCGAAAATCTCCTCTCGGGCAGGCCGGACACGATTGTGCTCGAGCTCGAGGATTGTCGGATGGACGAAGCGGCCTTCGCTGGTCGTTCCGCCATAGAGCACCCGCTCACCTTGCCCCAGGTAGGACTGGACCTTCCCGAAATGCTCTTCGGAGACGAGCGGCCCGATGCGATTGCGGGGATCGAGCGGGTCGCCGACGTGCCAGCTTTCCGCGAGCGCGATGATCTTCTCGATGAGGCGCTGCTTTACGTCCGCGTGCACGATGAGCCGCGAGATCGCCGAGCAATTTTCGCCCATGTTCCAATAGGCGCCGTTCACGACATGGCTTGCGACACTGTCGAGATCCTCGGCGTCATCCATGACGATACAGGGGTTCTTGCCGCCCATCTCGAGGACGACTTCCTTGAGATTGCTTTCGGCCGCGTACTTGAGGAAGCGGCGCCCGGTTTCCGTCGACCCGGTGAACGACACCACATCGATATCAGGATGCCGCCCGATGGGTTCGCCGACCTCGGGGCCTGAACCGGTCACCACATTCAAGATGCCGGGCGGAATGCCGGCCTCGAGCGCCAGCTCGGCGACGCGCAGCGCCGTCAACGAGGTTTCTTCCGCCGGCTTGACGATCAGCGAGCACCCCGCGGCGAGCGCCGGCCCGATCTTCCAGGCGAGCATCAGCAAGGGGAAGTTCCAGGGCAGGACGAGCCCGACCACGCCGATCGCCTCTCGGACGATCAGGGCGATGTGGTCATTCGACGGCGGCGACACCTGGTCATAGATTTTGTCGATGGCTTCGGCATGCCATCGCAAGCAGTTTACCGTCTCGGGAAGGTCCACCGTCTGGCAGTCGAAGATGGTCTTGCCGCTATCGAGGCTCTCCAGAATCGACAAATCAAGCGCGTGCTGCTCGATAAGGTCGGCAAGCCTGAGCAGCGCCCGCTTCCGGTCCGCAGGATGACGTTTTGCCCAGCGGCCGTCGGCCCACGCCGAGCGCGCACAAGCAACCGCCGTGTCGACGTCCTGCGCCCCGCAAGCCGGCAGTTGCGCGAGAAGCTCTCCCGTCGCGGGATTATAAGTCGAATACGTCCTCCCGGACGCGGCGGATACAGGCGCGCCGTCGATGATCGACTTGCTTGGGAATTTCAGCTCCTTCGCAAGCTTTTTATACTGCTCGGTCGTCAGCAGTTCAGCCATGGCCATCCCCGGTATTCTCAGATCTGGTTGATCTTGCGATCGCTACATGCCGATAGGGCTTTCAAGCCCTTCCGGCGCCGCGTACATCGCCATGTTGCGCCGTGACAGATCCAGGTGAGCGCGCACGAGATCTCCCGCGGCATCGCCACTGCGCCGCTCGATCGCCTCGATGATCTCGTCGTGCTGGCGCGCCGCGGTCTCGAGGTCGTCCTGCATTTGCGGGTTGTTCGGATGCCGGTAGAAGATCTTTCCGATGCGGGCATGGTCGATCAACAGGCGGCGCAGGCTCGGCATCAAGTAAGGATTGTGCGCCATCTCGCCGATCTGAAGATGAAACTGATCGTTGTAGAAGACCCGCCCGTCGACGTCATATTGTTCGACTGCCGTTCGGAAGCGTTTCTGGATCAGCTTCAATGCGTCAATTTCTGACCGCGACGCATTTTCGGCGGCAAGCTTCGTTGTCGCGACATAGATCATCGGCGCGACCAGGAAGAAGTTGCGCAGTGACTGATAGCTCATCGAGGTCACGCGCGCGGCCCGGTTGGCCTCGAGCTCGATGTAGCCCTCGCCCGCCATCTGCCGCATGAGCTCGCGGACGGGCGGGCGCGACAGCCCGAACTCCTCGCTCAACGCCATTTCATCCAGCACGGCGCCCGGTGCCAGCTCCATCGTCAGGATCCGCCGCCGCAGGACGTCGCTCATGGTCGCCTTTCGATCGGGCGACGGCGCAGCCTCGTTTCCGCTGGTTTCCATGCTCGTGACGTCTCCGCTTGAGATAGCCTACAATATGTCTACAAAAGATATACGTCAAGTTTGTTCATTTGTAGACATGCCTCACGGCCGCGTCGCCGGCCGGCCCGGCATCGCCGCGACCTGCGCCCAAGGTTGACGGCGGCGCCCGGCGCCGCCATTCCTTGCTTCCGACCGTCCCGTATTTCTTTTGACGAGCCAGACCTCATGTCTCTTTCGCTGGCGGACCAAGCCGTCCTCACGCTGTCCAGCGTCAACCGCCCCGGCATCGTCGCCCGGGTGTCGGGCTATCTGTTCGAACAGGGCTGCAACATCCTCGAGGCGCAGCAATACGACGACACCGCGAGCGGCCAGTTCTTCGCCCGCATCCGGTTCAACCGGGTCGACGACACGGCGCCGCCGATCGACGCAATCCGCGAGGGCTTCGAAACGGTTGCCCGCCGCTTCGATCTCGTCTGGCGCATGCGGCCGTGCGACGAGGAGCGGCGTGTCCTGCTGCTCGTCTCCAAGTTCGACCATTGCCTGGCCGACCTGCTCTATCGCTGGCGCATCGGCGAGATCCGCATGGCGATCACCGGCATCGTCTCGAACCACCCGATCGAGACCTACCGGCACCTCGATTTCGACGGCATCCCGTTCCACCACTTGGCCGTCACCAGGGAGACGAAACGGCAGCAGGAGACTGAGATCCTCGGCCTGGTCGAAGAGACCCGGACCGACACGGTCGTGCTCGCGCGCTACATGCAGGTGTTGAGCGATGAGATGTCAGCGGCGCTCGCCGGCCGCTGCATCAACATCCATCATTCCTTCCTGCCCGGCTTCAAGGGCGCCAAGCCCTATCACCAGGCGCACGCGCGCGGCGTGAAGCTGATCGGCGCCACGGCGCATTACGTGACGGCCGATCTCGACGAGGGCCCGATCATCGAGCAGGACGTCGAGCGGATCAGCCATCAGGACTCGGCCGACGATCTCATCCGCAAGGGGCGCGACATCGAGCGGCGCGTGCTCGCCCGCGCACTCGCCTGGCACTTGGACGACCGGGTGCTGATGAACGGCCACCGCACCGTCGTCTTCCGGGATTGACCGTCACGATCCGGACCCGATCGATGGCAAGGCGGTGGCCGAGCGCCCTGCCGATTTAATGCGCCTCGAGCTCCTCGATCTCGATCGTGCTCAGCAGTCTCTGTGGCGAGCCGATGCGGCGCAAACGGGCGGCGACCTCTCCCACTCCTCGCCCCAGACCATCACGGCGTGGCCCGGCGCGACGGTTCGATAGATACGGGCCGGCGCCTCATAATCCGGCGGGCGTACCGGGCTCCGGATTTCGTCGTCGACGACCGGCAGCCGCCCGCCACGGCGCGCCGGATCCGCGATCGGCACGGCGGCGAGCAGGCGCTTCGTATAGGGATGCTGCGGATTGCCGAAGATCGCCGCGCGCGGGCCGATCTCGACGATCTCGCCCAGATACATGACCGCGACACGGTGACTGACCCGCTCGACGACCGACATGTCGTGCGAGATGAAGAGATAGGCCAGCCCCAGGCTCGCCTGCAGATCGAGCATCAGGTTCACGACCTGCGCCTTGACCGAGACGTCGAGCGCGGAGACCGATTCGTCGGCGACGATCAGGCGCGGCTCGACGGCCAGGGCGCGCGCGATGCAAATGCGCTGGCGCTGGCCGCCAGAGAATTCGTGTGGAAACCGGCGCGCCATGTCGGGCTCGAGCCCGACGCGCCGCAGCAGATCGGCCGCCTTGTCGCGGGCTTCCGCACGGGTCGCGAGCCGGTTGACCAGCAGCGGCTCGGTGATCGCCGAGCCGACGTCCATGCGCGGGTCGAGGGCCGCGAACGGGTCCTGGAAGATCATCTGCATGCGCTTGCGCTGATCCTTGAGCGCGCGCCGCGGCAGCTTCAGCATGTCGACGCCGTCGAGCAGGATTGAGCCGGCGCGCGGCTCGACGAGGCGCATGACCGAGCGGCCGGTCGTAGACTTGCCGCAGCCGGATTCGCCGACCAGCGCCACGGTCTCGCCGGCCTGGATGCTGAACGAGACGTTCTCGACCGCGTGGACCCGCCCCCTCACCCTGCCGAACAGGCTGGACCGGAGTTCGAAGCGCGTCGTGAGGCCCGTAACCTCCAGCGCCGGCCGCCCGGATATTCCGACGGTGTCGGGCACCTCGGTTGGCACGTCCGCCTTGCCGGTCGTCCGATCGACGACCGGGAAACGCATCGGGCGGGCGCGGCCCGTCATCGAGCCGAGCGCCGGCACGGCCGCGAGCAGCGAGCGGGTATAGGGATGGTCCGGCCGCGCGAAGATGTCCGCGGTCCGCCCCGCCTCGACCGCCTCGCCCCGATACATGACCACGGTACGGTCGGCGATCTCGGCGACCACGCCCATGTCGTGGGTGATGAACAGGACGGACATGCCGTCCTCCGCCTGCAGCGCGCGGATGAGGTCGAGGATCTGCGCCTGGATCGTCACATCGAGCGCGGTCGTGGGCTCGTCGGCGATGAGCAGCTTCGGCTTGCAGGCGAGCGCCATCGCGATCATCACGCGCTGGCGCATGCCGCCGGAGAAGCGGTGCGGATATTCGTGGAACCGCGACTTCGCCGCCGGGATGCGCACCTTGTCCAAGAGGCGGATCGTCTCCATCTCGGCCGCGGTCCGGTCGAGGCCGCGATGCAGGATCAGCGTCTCGGCGATCTGGCTGCCGACGGTCAGCACCGGATTGAGCGACGTCATCGGCTCCTGGAAGATCATCGCGATCTCGTTGCCGCGGACCTGGCGCATCTCTCGCTCGGAGAGCGCCAGCAGCTCGGTCGAGCCGAGCCGGATCGAACCCTCGATCCGGCTCGCCCCCGGCGGGACCAGCTGCAGGATCGAGAGCGCCGTGACGCTCTTGCCCGACCCGGACTCGCCGACGACCGCCAGGGTCTCGCGGGGCGCGATGTCGAAGGAGACGCCCTTGACCACCGGCCGCCAGCCGTCGCCGACGCGGAACGAGGTCGCCAGGTTTTCGACGGAGAGAACGGGTGCCGTCATCGCGACCCCTGCGAACGCGGATCGGCGGCATCGCGCAGCGCATCGCCCAGCAGATTGAGCGCCAGCACCGTCGCCAGGATCGCGAGGCTTGGGAACACCGCCAGCCACCAGGCATCGAGGATGTTCTCGAACCCTTCGCGGATCATGCCGCCCCAGCTCGCGGCCGGCGGTGGTGCGCCAAGGCCGATGAAGCTCAACGACGCCTCGGTCCGGATCGCAGAGGCGAGCCAGAGCGAGCTCACCACGACCACGTCGGAGATCATGTTGGGCAGGATGTGCCGGACCATGATTCGGAACGGCCCGCAGCCGTAGGACCGGCACGCCTCGACGAAATCGCGCTGCTTCAGCGTGATCGTGGGAGCGCGGGCGACGCGCGCGAACGGCGCCACCTCCGTCACCGCGATCGCGATGATCAGGTTTTGCAAGCTCGCCCCCAGCATGGCCGCAATCATCAGGCCCAGGAGCAGGGTCGGGAACGACAGCAGGACGTCGAGCACGCTCATCACGATCTGATCGAGGAGCCCGCCGACATAGCCCGTAACCACGCCGATGGCGGTGCCGACGACCATCGCAATCAGCACCGAGATGAACCCCACGGTGAGCGAGATCCTGGCACCGTAGATCAGGCGGGAGAGCACATCGCGGCCGTAGCTGTCGGTGCCGAGCCAGAATTCGGCCGAGGGCGGCTCGAGCCGTGCCACGATGTTCTGCTCCAGCGGATCGTGCGGCGCCAGCAGCGGGGCAAAGATCGCCACCAGCACGATCGCGGCGAGCAGGACCACGCCCGGCCAGGACAGCCGGTTCTGGGAGAAGGCACGCAGGAACCGGCCGGACCGCGGCGGCGGCGGCGTTACGACATCGGGCGTTACGACATCGGCGGTCATGAGAACTTGACCCGGGGATCGACCAGGCCATAGGCGAGGTCGGTCAGCGTGTTCACGACGATCACGCAGACGGCGAAGATGATCATGAGCCCCTGCAGCAATGTGTAGTCGCGTGTGTCGAGTGCCGCGATGATCAGCTTCCCCAGCCCCGGCCGGTTGAAGATGATCTCGGTCAGCACCGAATTGCCGATGAGCGTGCCGAAATAGAGCCCGACGACCGTGATGACCGGGATCAGGCTGTTGCGGAAGGCATGGCGCCAGACGAGCCGGCCCGGGCCCACGCCCTTGGCGCGGGCGGTGCGGATATAGTCCTCGGTCAGCACGCCCAGCATGGCGGCCCGGGTTACGCGCATGACGTAGGCCATCATGATGATGCCGAGATTGAGCGCCGGCAGCGCCAGCGCCTGCAGATGGGCGGCAAGGCCGCTACCCTCGCCGATCTGGCCCAGGACCGGAAACCAGCCCAGCTCGATCGCGAACACGATCAGCATCAGGATGCCGGAAACGAAGGCCGGAAAGGACAGGCCCAGGAGCGACACGAGGCGCGAGATATAATCGAGCCAGCCGTTCTGGCGCAGCGCTGCGACGACGCCGAGCGGCAATCCTGCGACGAGGCCGATCGCGATTGCGGTCAAGGTGAGCTCGATCGTTGACGGCAACACCACCAGCACTTCGTCGACGACGCTCCGGCCGCTACTGAGCGACTGGCCGAGATCGCCACTCAGCACATGGCCGAGGAAGGTCAGATATTGTACCGACACCGGCTGGTCGAGCCCGAGCTTGACGCGCAACGCCGCGAGTGCGGCCGCCGTCGCCTGATCGCCCAGGATGACCGCCGCGGCATCGCCTGGCACGAGCCGCACCAGCACGAAGATCGCCGTCAGCATGATGAACAGCGTCGGGATCGCCAGAGCCAAGCGCTTCAGGAGATATCCCGTCATGCGGCCGCCCTCGCCGGCATCAGGCGCTCCGGCGCGAAGGCCGCGATCGGGCGCTGCGTCCCGCCCTCGAGGATCAGGTCGCAGAGGATGGCACCCACGACGGGCACCAGCTGAAAGCCATGGCCGGAGAAGCCGAAAACGTGAAACAGGCCCGGCTGGTTCGGCGAGGCGCCGATGACCGGCAGCAGGTCGCGGGTCTTGGCCTCGATTCCGGTCCAGCAGCGCGCGATCCGTACGTCACCGACCACCGGGAAGAGATCGACCGCCGCCCGCGCGCCCCGAGCCAGCGTCGCGAAATCGACGCGGCTCGCCTGTCGGTCGAGATCGGCCGAACCTTGCAAGCCGCCACCGATCACCAGCGTGCCCTGGTCCGACTGCTTGAAGGAGAGCGCACGGCCAACGACACTCACGACCGGCGCCAACACTGGTGCCAGCCGCTCGGTCACGATCATCATCGAGGCCTTGAGGCCGAGCTCGATCTCGTCGCCTAACATTGCCGCAAGCCGGCCCGCCCAGGCGCCGGCGGCGTTGACCACGACCGGTGCCGTGAAGCGGCGGGCACCGGTGCTCAAGAGCCAATCGGCGCCCCGCCGCTCGACCGCCTCGACGCCGCAACCTTCGACGATCGTGACGCCCGCAGCCTCGCATGCCCGGCGGAAGGCCGCGATGGTCCGGTGCGGATCGGCGGCGCCATCGCGGCGGGCGACGAGCGCACCCACGCAATGCGGGCTCAATGCCGGGACCAGGCGGCGCAACTCCTCGGCATCGACGATCTCTTCGTGGGTATAGCCGAGCGCGCGCATACGGGCCTCGCGCTGCAGCAGGTCCGGCCAATGGCTGTCGAATTCGGCGACGCGGATCTGGCCGTCGGCATGAAAGCCGCAGCCATCGCCGACGATCGCCTCGATGCGGTGCCACATCTCCATCGCCTCGAGCGAGATCGGCACCTCGGCCACATCGCGGCCGAGCGTGCGCACGCCTGCGGCGGTGGCGCCGGAGGCATGGCGCCCGACCCAGGACCGCTCCAGCACGAGCACGCGCCGGCCGGCCCGCGCCAGATGCAGCGCCGCCGACAGGCCATGCAGCCCGCCGCCGATCACGGCAACGTCACATCCCAGCACGGTCACGACGCCGCCTCCGTCTCGTCGAGGCTCGCGAGCTCGCCGAGTGTCACCGGCTTCAGCGGCGGCCGAACGCGGTAGAAGCCGAGCTCCGCGACCGGGCGCCCCTGCGCCGCGGCCAACAGATGCATGATCGTATAGCCGCACTGCCGGCCCTGGCACGGCCCCATGCCGGCGCGTGTGAAGGCCTTGAGCTGGTTCGGCCCTGGCCGGCCCACCATAGCGCGGGCACGAATGTCACCGGCCATGATCTCCTCGCAGCGGCAGACGATGGTCTCATCCGCAGGTGCGAAGACCTGCGGCCGCGGCGCGAACAGGGCGTCGAGGAACGGTCGTGGCGCCAATTCGCGGGCGAGCGACCGGCTGAGCGGCTGTGCCTCGGCCGCAAGTGCGGCCTCGCTGAGCGCGCCGAGCTTGGCCGCGACCTTCAGGCCCGCGAGCTGCCCGCGCAGCTCCGCAGCCTCCGCACCGCCGATGCCGGCGCCGTCCCCGGCCACGAACACGCCCGCCAGCGAGCCCTCGCCCCAGGCGTCGACCTTAGGCGCGTAGCACTGCTGGTCCGCGCGCCATTCGACCGCACAGCCGAGCGCCAGCGCCGCATGGATGCTCGGCACCACGCCCTCGTGCACCAGCAGAACCTCGGCCGGCACGGTCCCCTCGCTGCCGTCTTCAGTCCGATAGCTGAGCGTCTGCAGCCGACCCTCGCCGGCCGCCGCCAGCTCTGTCACATGACGGATGACGGGCACGCCGGCCCGCTTCAGCGCCAGCGTCCAGCCGAGCCCCTTGGCAAGCTTGCCAAGGCCGGCGAGCGCTCCTGGCAGGTGCGGCAAGGCGGCCTTCAACCGACCGCTGGGCGTAGTGTCGAGGAAGCCCGCGATCGTGCCGCCGGCGGCCAGCAGCTGGGTCATGTAGAGCAGCGGCAGCGGCCCCGATCCGGCGATCCAGACCGGCTTCTCCGGCACCTCGTCGGCGGTCTTGAGCAAGATCTGTGCGGCCCCGACGGTGAGAACGCCCGGCAGCGTCCAGCCCGGAAACGGCACCGGCCGCTCCTGAGCGCCGGTTGCGAGGATGACCGCCTTCGCTCGGACGCTGCGCGCCCTGCCCTCGCGCGACAGGAACGCGCGGAAGCCTCCTTCGATTTGCCCCGGCTCGACCTGCCCCGGCTCGACTTGCCAGAGCTGGCTGCCGGGCTCGTAGGTGGCACCGCAGGACCGGAACGCCTCGGCGCGCTTGGCGCCCGCCTGATAGGCCGTGCCCAGCCGCCTGCCGCGCGACGTCGCCGCCACGGTCTCGACCGCGCGCCAGATCTGGCCGCCCGGGGCGGGCTGGTCGTCGACGACGAGAACATCGAGGCCATGGCGGCGCGCGGCGATGGCGGCACCCATGCCGGCGGGGCCGGCGCCAACCACGAGAAGATCAACCGCACTCATGCCGAGAGCGCCTGATCCGTGAGTGACCGACGGCCCCGCTGGCGCACGACCCGCATGCCGGGTTTGACCGGTGTCAGGCAGGTCTGGACCGACCCGACGCCGTCGACTTCGGCCAGGCACTCGAAACAGACGCCCATCAGGCAATAGGGTGCGCGCGGGCTGCCGGAGACCGGCGTCGTCCGGGTCCAGGCGTCCGACTGGCGCAGCAACACGGCGGCGATGCTTTCGCCGGCCTCGGCCGCGACGGGGGTGCCGTCGATATAGATCGTCACGGCCTCGGCGCCCTCATTACTCAGGCCGGGATCATGCAGCTTGCGGAACATCGAAACGGCTCATGTGGAAGGGGGAAAGATCGTCCGGCAACGCACCAGCCGCGATGGCGGCGGCGAGAGCGCCGGCATGGAACGCGGCGAGTGTCACGCCGGAATGGCACACAGCGGCGAAGGCGCCGGGATGACTCTCGGACTGGGCGTAGATCGGGTAGCTATCCGGCGTCAGGACCCGCAGTCCGGCCCATTGCCGGACCAACCGGGCCTGGGCGAGCGCTGGGACGATACGGATCGCGGTCCGGCTCAGGCGGCTCGCGGCATCGCCGGTCGTCGACACATCGAAGCCGACGTCCTCCTTGGTCGCCCCGATCATCACCGTGCCGTCCGCGGTCTGGCGCAGCCCGCTCGCCGGCAATGGCAGGAGCGGTTCGAGCCGCTCGGTCACCAGGATCTGCCCGCGCTCCGGCCGGATCGGCACGTCGAGCCCGACCTGGGCTGCCAGACCCGCCGTGCCGAGCCCTGCCGCGATGACGATGCGCGGCGCCACGAGGACCTCGTCGCCGACCAGCAGGCGGAAATCGCTGCCTGCCACGGAGATCTCCCGCACGGCGGCATGGCTGCGGAACGTGCCGCCGAGCCGCGTCATCCCCGCCTGCAGCGCCGCCAGCAGCCGCAGCGGATTGGCATGGCCATCGCGGCGGCCGAAGCTTGCCCCCGCTACGTCCGGCCCGAGCGCCGCCTTCGGCAGCAGCCGTTGCAGCGCCGGCCGGTCGATCATCTCCCAATCCGGCTCGCCGCCGCCCCATTGATTGTGCAGGCGCTGCAGCGTGGCCTCACGCTTCTCGAACGCCTCGGCACCGAGGCAGAAGGCGAGCCCGCCGTTCTGCTCGTAGCAGAGATCCGTGCCGCTCTGCGCCTCAAGCTCGTCGGCGAAGCCTCGCCAACCATCGATGCTGCGCCGCGTCAGCGTCTGGTAGGCCGGCAGGCCCAAGCCCTTGCCCTGCAGCCAGACCAGGCCGAAATTGGCACGCGCGGCACGAAAGTCACCGTCGCTGCCGTCAAGCAGCAGCACGCGCTCGCCCCGCCCTGCCAGGCCATAGGCGATCGCGGCACCAACCATGCCCGCTCCGACGATGACGATATCCGGCCGCATGCAATTCTCCTTGCCGGCCTCGACGCTAGGGCGCCATCCTCCATGGCGTCAAAGTCGTTTTTCTCTCGACTGTATTCTCAGAGGTTATGGCATGACGCGACGGATCAACCTCCGCCAGGTCGAGGCTTTCAAGGCCGTGATCGAGTACGGCACGGTCAGTCGGGCTGCGGAGATGATGAACGTCTCGCAGCCGGCGATGAGCAAACTGATCGCGCATTTGGAGGAGGATACCGGCCTGCAGCTGTTCGACCGCTTGAAGGGCCGGCTGGCGCCGACCCGGCGCGGCATGCGGCTCTACGAGGAGATCGACCGGATCTTCGCTGGCGTACGCCAGGTCGAGAACGCGGTCGACACGATCCGGCGCGACGAGCAGAGGCGAATCCTGATCGGCGTGATGCCGGCGCTGTCGGGCTCGTTCATCCAGCAGGCGACCTGCGCCTTCCTCGCGCGCCATCCCGACGTGTTCTGTTCGATCCTGACGCGCAGCTCGCAATGGGTGACCGATGGACTCGTCACCCGGAAGCTCGACGTGGGGCTGGTGATTGCCCCGATCGACAATCCCTACATCGTCGCCGAGCCGATGATGGGTCAGCCGGTCGTCTGCATCCTGCCGCTCGATCATCCGCTCGCGGCGAAGAGCGTCATCGAGCCCGGCGATCTGACTGGAGTCCCGTTCGTGTCATTCGATCTCGAGAGCCATACGAGCCGGCGCGTGACCAGCGCGCTCGAGGCTCACGGTGTCACGCCCAATGTAGCGATGATTGCCAGCGTGTCGCCGACGCTCTGCGAGTTCGTCGCCGCCGGCGTCGGCGTCTCGCTCGTGCATCCGCTCATCGTCGGCGGCCTGCGCGAAAGGCTGGCGATCCGGCAATTCGAGCCGGCCATCCATCTTGACTTTTATCTCTGCCACCTGCGTGACAGCCGCAACGCCCGCCTGGTCGAGGCCTATCTGGAGGCCACGCGCGAGACGACCGCCGAGATCTCGCGCACGATCCTCTCCAACGGCTGATCGGCGCTTACGCTTCGCTCGCACGATTGCGGCCGAGCCGCACATCGGCGAAGACGCGCAGCAGCGGCCGATGATCCCCGCCGCGCAACGCACGGACCGCGCTCAAGAGCGCGTCCTGCTCGGCGGCGCTCGCGACGAACCGCGTCGCCCGGCGCAGCTTCTCCTCGAGCCCGTCCCAGGACGGCGGGTCGCTCGCCTCGCCGCGCGGCGCCGTCTCGGGCGAGACGAAGCGCCGGCCGCCGGCCATGACCGAGACCCGCGCCAGGGTTTCGGCCGGAAAACGCGCATCGAGCGCCCGATCGAGACGGAGCGACACCTTGCGCGCGAAGGCCGCCACCTCGGGCCGTCCGACGGCATCCGCCCGCAGCGGCAGCAGCGCTTCAGCGCCGTCCAGGGCAACGAGCCCCAGGCAATAGGGAATGCTGAACTGCATATCGGTGAAGCCCTGCGGCTCGGCCCGGTTGGCGATCCGCAGCGCACCGCTGTAGGTCTCGACCTCGACGGCGTCGATCGCGCGGGGATCGAGCCCATGCCGCTCGATCAGGCCGAGCAGCGCCTCGACCGGCGCATGCACATGCCGGCAACAAGCATGGAACTTGACGTAGCTGCGCGTGATCGCCGGTGGCCCGGCCAAGCCGGCGAGCAGCGTTTCCGGCGCGAAATGTTCTGTGACGTCAAGCAGACCGAGCGGTCCGGTGTGCCCGGCTTCGGCAAGCAGCAGCGCGTTGATCGCCGTCACGTTCGACCAAGGGATGCCCTCCTTGACGTCGCTGCCCTCCTGCGCGGGGAAAACAGGACCGCCGCCGGCATGGAGCTGGTTCGGCGCACTGACCCCGGCGATCGCGAAGGCGTGGGCCAGCGCTGCCTCCGGCGTGCCGCGCAGCAGGCCCAAGGCCGCGACGACGCCGTAGCCCGACCACATGCCGGTATTCGCGTAGAACCGCCGGGACGCGCCGATCGCGACGCCAACCTGGTAGCCGACCGCGATCGCCTTCAGCAGGTCATCCGTCGCCGCGCCCACGCCCTCGGCACCCGCGACGGCAACCGGGATGACGGCGGCGCCAGGGTGCCCGCGCGCGAGCCGGTGACCGTCGTCGAGGTCGAGCGCTGCCGCCGCGGCGCTGTTGCACCACACGGCGCCGGCCAAGCCCGTGCGTCGTCCCGAGAACCAGATCGGATGATCGCCGCCCGCGAAGACGGCGGACGCCGTCGCCCGCACGGCCCGGGGGCCGGGGGCGTCGAGACCGGCCGCCGCCGCGGCCACGAGATCGAGCAAGCTGCGGCAGGCGGCCTCACGCTCCTCGGCACCGAGGGCGCGCGCGCGAGCCGCCGCGACGTAAGCCGCGAGATGGCAGACCGTTGCCATCGGCGCCTGGGCCCGTCCGGTCAACGCGGCTTCACCGTGCTCGCCTCGGTGATCGGCGGCGCCAGGTTCATGGCGCCCTTGAGCTCGTAGCCGTAATTCAGGCGATCGCTATGGACCCAGACCTGGCGCAGCTCGAACAGCGGCACGGCGCAGACGTCGGCCATGATCTTGCGCTGCGCCTCCTTCCACATCGCCAGTTGCGCCGCCGCGTCGGCGGCGACGCGCGCACCCTCGATCTCGGCATCAGCGACCTTGCAGTGCGAGAAGTTGCTGGCCGCGGTCGGCGTGCCGACGATCGCCCGGGAATGGAAGAATTCGCTGAGATAGGTATCGGCGATCGGAAAGCGGGCAGCGCCGTAGAACACGAGCCCGCTCAGGTCCCGACGGATCTGGCTCTGATAGGTCGGGTGGTCGACCACCTGCATGTCGAGCTTGATGCCGACCTTGGCGAGCTCAGCCTGGATCACCTCCATGAACGGCTGCTGGGCCGAGATGTTGGAGACGATCGCCTTCACGGTGAACCCGTCCGGATGGCCGGCTTCGGCCAGAAGCGCCTTGGCCTTGGCAAGGTCGAAGCTGTAGCTGCCAACCGAGCAATCCTCGCCGAGATAGCCCGGCGGGACGACGGAGCATCCCTTGAAGCCGACGTCCCGGCCGACGAAGCGGACCAGATCATCGACATTGATCGCCGCTGCAATCGCCTGGCGCACGCGGACATCGTCAAGCGGCGGGACGGTCTGGTTGATGTGGAGCTCCCGATATTCGCCCGGCCGGAAGATATCGACATTGAAGCCGCGGCGCTTGCGGGCGCTATCGACCCAGCGCTGCTCGCGCTTGGCTTCCATCAGGTCGAGTTCCCCCGACGCGAAGGCGAGCTCGCGCGCGCTGTCGGACGGAATGTTATGCACGATGATCGTGTCGATCTTGGGCTTGCCCCGGAAATAGTCGGGATTGGCGGCGAGCTTCACATATTGCTGGGTCACCTGCTCGACGAAGGCGAAGGGACCGGTCCCGACCGGATGATGGCCGAAATCGTCGCCCAACTTCTCGGCCGCCTTGCGGCTGATGATGTTGCCGCCGTGGTAGCTGGAGACGCGGCCGAGGAAATTGACATCCGGATATTTGAGCGCGACGCGCACCGTATAGTCGTCGAGCTTGGCGACGCTCTCGATGGCGGCGAAATCCGAGGAGAAGGTCGAGCGCTTGGAATCGGCAGCGCGGTTCAGCGAATAGACCACGTCGTCCGCGGTCAGTTCGCCCCAATCACCCTGGAACTTGACCCCCTTGCGCAGATGGAACGTCCAGGTCCTGCCGTCGGCCGACGCCTCCCAGCTCTCCGCCAGGTCGGGTTCGATATCGCGCGGGTCGGCGCTGCCCGGCTTGAACCGGACGAGACCGCTATAGATCCAGCCGATGAGTGTCATGTCACCGGTGGCACTGGCCCGGTGCGGGTCGAGGGTCGAAACGTCGCCGGATCCGCTGCCGACCTGCAAGGTGCTTTCCTCGGCGAGGGCCGGTTGGGGAAGCCCCAGTTGAGGAAGCCAGAGTACGAACAGCAGGCCCGCTATCCGAGCCGCGACCTTCAACATGCTTCCACCCTGCTTCTAGATTGACCGCCGCCCGAATCATCAGCAGGCCAGGGATAGTCTGTCCAAGTCGAAAGCCGACCCCTGCTATTCTCCAGGGTTATACGCGGCGCGAGAGTCCGCGGCGTTCGGGTGCCTGGGCGCCTGAGGAGTGCGGAAGGCACCGGAATTCCAACCTCGGGCAGTCCAACCTAAAGCGTGAGCAGGAACATCACCAGATCGTCGATGTCCGACTGCGGCGAGCCGCCCGGCATGCACCAAGGGTGGGGCGCTGCAGGCAGCCCGCCGATGCGCGCGCGGCTCCTCGGATCATTCGGATCGAGACCGAATTCCAGGATACCGTAAGTGGTGCGCATCTTCTGGTAGTCCCAATAGTAATAGCCGTCGTCCATCTTGGTGAAATAGGCGTGCCGTGCCACGAGCCGCTCTTCTTCCGCCCTGACACGGCGATTGGCGTCCGGCGCCACGATCTGCTCGAGCACGCCGGGCTTGTCGCTACTCAGGCGGGTATAGAGCTCGAAGCGCATGCCGGTGCTCGGGATCCTGAAGCTGTGATCGGCACCCTGGCGGATCGTGTAGAGCTTCTTGTAGATGGCGGAGGCCCGGGCGAGGTCGACGCTGCCGTCGGCGTTGACCGGCGCCTCGCAGCGCTCGGGGCGCACCAGCAGGTCCAGACCGTCCATGTTGTCGGGCGCATCGGAGACGATGTGCCCGTCGCTCAGCAGGCCGCGCTGCTGGACCCAGAACAGGTTCTGCAGGATGGCGGTTCGGATCGCCTGGGTCCGCCGCTGCCAAATGGTGGGCGAGAAGAAGCGGCCGACCGGATCGCTGCCGCCGGCTGCGGAAATCGGCTGCATGTCCTCGTTGGTCCAGAGGCCGGCATTGCCCGGCACGTGGCAACGTCCACAGCTGTCCTGGAACAGCTTCGCACCGTGCGCCACATGCGGCACGAGACCGGGGAAACGCTGGGTGAAGGGGGTGGATGGTGCCGCCCGGCCGCCCGTCGCCGCGTCGCGCATTGCGCCCAAGCCGCCGGCCGGACCCGGATGCGGCGGAAAGCTCGGGGGCTTGAGCAGATCGTCCGCCTGATAGCCGAAGCTGACGAATGTGCCCTCGTTGACCCCCGTGCCGATCCAGTCCGCATGGCCCTTGTGTGCCAGCCAGCGGTAGACGCCGATGCGCCGGAGCAGCTCGTCATCCTGATGCAGCGTCGAGGTGTAGAGGGTCAAATCCTGCAGCGCGCGCGCCGACATCGGTCCCCTGGCCCCTTCCGGCTCTTCGCCGTGCAGATAGGCGCCCTCGAAGCCGTCGATCAGCTCCGACCGCGACAGGGCCCGGCGGACGGGCGTGTGGTTGGTGATGATCGGGATCGCTTCGGGCGAGAAGAAATAGTCGTTGGCGTAATCGCCCGGCAGATCGGCGGGATTGAACAACGTCGATTCAGTCGAACCGGGCGGCAAATTGTAGAGCAGCAGCGTCTTGTCGACTTTCTGCTTGGACAGGGCGACGCCGTGCCGGGCCAAGAACGTGTCGAGGGCGTTCCGGAACCGGCCGAGCATGCCGCTTGTTTCTCCCGCCGCGGCGACCTGCTGGCGGGTTCCGCTCGGATAATCCTGGCGGATGAAGTTCAGCGGCAGCCCCTCCTCGGCCACGAGGCCCAGCGTGCGCCCGCTGAGAGCAAGGAACGTCGCGCGCCAGTCAGGATTGGGAATGCCGCTGAAGAAGCGGCTGACCTTCTTGCCACCCACATCATATTCGAACGTCACGCGCGCCGCATGACAGGCGGCACAATTGAAGCCGATCCAGTCGACGGTCTTGTGCTCGCCCGGAACAGGTGCCGCCACCTGCGCAAAGACATAGCCGGCCCAGCCCGTCGGCCGGGTCTCGCCGCCGTCGAGCGGCTTCGGGAAGGGCGGCGGCAGCTGGAACGCCATCTGGATCGGATAAGGCGTCGGATCGGCGAAGGTCTGGCTGCTGAAGGCAGCCGACGGTGCCACGACCTTCGTGGCACCGGCATCGGGCAGCAGCGGAACGGCGCCGAAGCTGGTGAACGGGCGGATCCCCTCGCCGGTCGTGCGGTCGATCAGCGCCTTGTGCAGGACCATCTGCTGTGCCGAGCCGTCCACCGCCGGGACCGGAAACAGATAGCCCTGGGCCTCGGTCTTCGGCTCGGGAATGCCCGATTTCGCGTATTCCACCCCCTTCACCACCGCGTCCAGAGGCGGTTCCTTGCGATCGAAGTCGAAGCCGAAGATGCCGTCCCAATCGACGCCCAGCACGAAATGCGGTGCCGCCAGGTTCCAGTCCCAGGCCCAGAAGGCTTTCTCGCCATAGGCATATTGGTCGGTCGCCGAACGCTGCGTCGGCGTCGCCTTGACGAGCCGCCGGGTGCCCGCCGTCGCGAGCGCCTGCGTGGCCGCACGCGCTTCCGCCGGGTCCGACGACGTCACCGAGCCATATTGCAAGCGGTCGCCGCCACCGACCGCGATGCCGACGGGAACGGCATTGCTCGCCAGCACTGTCCTGCCGGTCCGCTCGATCGGCCAGACGTCGACAAACGCATAGCGCTTGTCGATCGTCACGCGCGCCGTGTTCGGGTCCTGGTAGAGCAGCGGCTTGCCGGTCCTGACGTCGAGCACGTCGTTGGCCGAGGTCGGAATCCGGATGACCTGGATCGGCCCCTCATAGGCGGTGATCGGTACCGTCAGGTCGATCTCGCCGTCGTTCCAGCTGTAGATGTCTCCCGCCCAGGTGTCGGGGACCGCCTCCCACGGCTCGACGAAATAGTCCAGCGTCTTGCCCTGCAGCCGTGCCAGGACGGAGGACACGCCGGTCCCGGCGTCGATGCGGGCGCGATAGGACGACAAATTGCGCTCGAGCGCGCGGACGGTGCCGAACAGCACCTTGGATAGTTCCTTGTCCCGGGCTTCCGGCGGCGAGCTGCGCACCGAATGCCCGCCGCCGGCGGGCGCGCTGCCACCGGCCGGCGGGTCGAGCCCTGGCCGGGCCGCGGTAATCGGACCGGCCCCGAAATTGCGGCCCTTGAGCAGGATCGCCTGGCCGGGCTTGAGCGATGGCTGCGCGCCAGGGTTGGCGCTCGACCACAGGATGGCACCGCTGCCGCGGTCGACGATGCTTTCAATGACGGGTGCATCGGTGATGACCGGCGTATCGGCCGCCTTGGCCCCCATCGCGCACAGAGCCAGCGCTACCGTCAGCAGCGTTTCGGCGAGCCGTCTCACGATATGCATGGGCCGTCCCCTCACTGCGAGCGATTGCCAAATGGCTAGGTCTTGCGAAGGCGATTCCCGTGACGACCACGCCTGACTACATCCCAAGCGCGACGGCGGGCGGTGTCGCCGGTCACATCATCCGCCGGCGGGCCTGGGCGCCCGGCCGTGGCGGTTCCACCGGGCAGCGCGTGTCGGGTACGGGCGGGGCCTCCGGCTTGCCCTGCAAGCCGATATCCGCCACGAGGAGTCGGAAACACGGATGGCGCCATAGCAGCTCGCCGGCCACCTTGTCCAAGAGCGCCACATCGCCCGGCTGCAACGTCCAGCTCGTCGCGATCGACTTGACCTTCTGCTGCTCCTCGCGCTCGGTCGCCGTCGCGTTGGGCAGCTGATCGAAATCGATCGAGATCGGATAGACGGCGAAGTTCGCCTGGACCTGCCCCTCGGCAACCAGCCGGTCGCGGTCGTCGGTCAGCAATTTGACGAAGTTCTGGAAGACGAGCGCGGAATTGGCCGAGGCGCTGTCCACCAGCGTGCCGCTGATCCCCTGGGCGCTCTCGAGGGCCGTCGTGTATGCCGGCGACCGGTCGAGCTCGTTCGGCGGATCGCTGCGCGCGTTGACGGCGATGACGACGATCCGGGACAGTTTGCCTTGCGCGACCATGCGCCCGATATCGGCCGGCGTGCCCACCGTCAGCAGCGCACGGCGAAGAGCAGTCAGGCCGGAATTGTCGGCGACGCCGCCATCGACGAGGCGGAGATAGAGCGGCTTGCGGTAGGGCCCGACCGCGGCGTCGGCGCCCGTCGTCTCGATCGCCTCGTTGCGCAGCGACTGACGGTAACGGGCGATGCGGTAGGTTTCCAGATTGGCGTACGGCCCGGCCGGAACCTGGAGCTGGAGCCGGTAGGGCAGGCGCCCGTTGCGTTGCCCCGGACATCCGCCCGGCAGATAGGAGTCGTTGCGCAGCAGGACCGGCGGGAAGGCGATCGGAAACGCCGCCGAGGCGGTGACGCCGAGACTGACCGGCACCTGGTCGTAATCCATGCAGACGTCGTCGAGCGTATCCCGGTCGAAGGTAAAGACCTGCCCCGCGACCAGGTCGGTGGCGTTGAGCAGCACCAGCGGCTTGCCCGGCTGGTTGAACACGGCCATCGTCGCCTTGGTCTGCAGCAGATCCTCGACCATCTCCTGCAGCACGTCGATCCGCGTCCGGTTCTCGAGCTGCAGCGATATCCAGGTGCCGGGCTCGAGCGCCCGCTCAACGAGCCACCCGATGCCGTCGTAGTTCTGGACGCGCTCCATGAACGCCGCGGCGTGGGCCGGCCCGTTGAGGCCCAGATCGGCGGCGTAGACGCTGCCGCCCGAGACCGACGAAACGACCGCGATATCCGCCGCCAGCGGACGCAGCTCGCCGCCGGAGGCGTAGCGCACGTCGTTCAACTGCTTGACGACCGCGGCGCCGAGGGCGGCGGCCCGCGAGCCGCCACCGGAAATCGCCAGCACCACGAGCGGACGCGCCGGATCGGCGTCGATCGCCGGCTGCGGCGGGTTGGCCGTCCCGGCGGCGAGCGGATAGTCGGTCGGTCGCGTGCCGCAGGCGCCGAGCAGCAACAGGCACAGGCCGGCGCAACATCCGCGCACGGCACGGCGGATGATGCCCTTCTTCACGGCAATGTCCGAAAGACAATGTCAATGACGTCGCCGTCGACCGCCTGCACCACGAGCCAGGGCGGGTGGAAGCGCTGCTCCGTCTGCAGACTGAAGCAATAGATCCCTTCGACGACGATGAAGAGGGCGTTTGTCTCGAAGCCCGTGGGCACGGGCTCGGCGATCGGCGCGAGCTCGTCGTCCGGCCGATCGCCCATGACGACGGGAACGGTGCCGCCGTCGTAGCTGATGCGGATTGTGGCCACTAGCGCCTCCGCGATTAGTCAGTCGCGCCAGATGAACACTTTATAGGTCAATTTCCTACAGACGGTCAATCAAAGCGCGAATTGGTCACCAGTTACGCGTCACATCGTTCGCGAGCGCCTAGCGCACGCGTTGATTGTACATGGTAGCAAGGTATGCTTAGATGTGAACTGCCTCACGTGACATGGTTTAAAGCTCGAATAAATTAATAAACGACGCTTTCACCCACGGAGCCAGACATGCTGCAGGCTACCGATGCACCGCTGTCGGACGCGCAAGCCATGGACAAGGCGTTCCTCCACGAGGACAACGCGGCGCTTATCTTCTCGCCGCTGAAGTTTAGACATTTAGAGATCAAGAACCGGCTGTTCAGATCGAACCTCTCCGGAATGTTCGATGAATACAATGGCTATGGCGGCCATACGCGGCTGAACTGGGAAGAGAAATTCGCCAAAGGCGGCGTCGGCTGCATCATCTCTTCCTACACCCCGGTCGCGGTGCGCGGGCGTATCCTGGTCCGCTATGCCATGATCGACAACGACGACAAGATCCCGTTCTGGGCAGAAGTCGGCAAGCGTGTCCACGCCCACAACTGCCACTTCATCATGCAGTTGAGCCATTCCGGCCGGCAGCAGGACATGGGCGGCGTCGAGAATCTCTTCAAGAAGGCGCAAAGCTCGACCAGTCAGACCGATTTCTTTCACGGAATACTGGCCAACGCCATGACCGCCTCGGAAATTCACGAGGTCGTCGAGCAGTTCGCGCAGGGCGCGCGCCGCGCGCGGGAAGCCGGCCTCGACGGGGTCGAGCTGCACGGGGCAAACGGCTATCTCATCACGCAATTCCTGAGCTCAGGCATCAATGATCGCACCGACGATTACGGCGGCCCCGTCGAAAACAGGGCGCGGTTCGTCCTCGAGATCGTGCGCGCCATTCGCCGCGAGGTCGGTCCGGACTTTCATCTGCAGATGAAGATCAACGGCGTCGATCACAATGACTGGCTCTATCCCTGGATGAAGAAGGGCAACACGCTCGAAGACACGCTCACCATCTGCAAGATGCTGCTGGACGACGGCAAGGGCGTGGACGCCTTCCACATATCGAGCGGATCGACCTTTCCTCACCCGCGCAATCCGCCGGGCGACATTTCGACTCAGGCCCTGACGCGCTGGTACGGCGGCATGCTGGCGTCCGGCGTGCGGACCCGGTTCAACTATGCGATCTTCAAAAGCCCGATCGGCGGCCGCCTGTTCCAGTGGCTGTGGCGCTTCCGGCGCGGCAAGGTCATTGAAGGCATCAACGCCGAATACGCGAAGTATCTGCGCAGCGCGATCACGCAGATCGATCCGAGCATCAAGTTCCTGTGCACCGGCGGCTTCCAGCATGCGTCGAATATTGCGGGCGTGATCAGGGACGGCTCGTGCGACGGCGTCACCATGGCGCGGCCGCTCATCGCCAACAACGATCTGCCGCAGATCCTGCGCACCGCCAACGGGCCGATCAAGCAGAAGGAATGCACCTACTGCAACAAGTGCCTGATCAATGATCTGGCAAACCCGCTCGGGTGCTACGAGGTTTCGCGCTACGACGGCGAGACGTTCGATGAAAAATGGGAGAACCTGATCAAGAGCGTCATGTCGGTCTACGACCCACCGTTATTCCGGCGCAACACGCCTGAAGAAACAGAAGGCGGGCGTTCATCATGAACTACAATCCCCCGACCCCCGCAGAACGTGTCCTCAATCGCTATCGCTGGATCCGCTGGATCGTTTCGCTGCTGGTGATATTGGCGGCGCTCTACTATCTGGTCTTCGTCAACCAGTACGTCGTTGCGTACAAGAGCGACCTCGATCACTACAAATACGGCTCCATCGGCAGCGAGCCGGTCAACGGCCTTCCGATCCTGGTGTTCAAGGCGCTGCCGGTCATGTTTCGCGCGGAACTGGGGCCAACCGGTTACCGCCGGTTCGGCATGCTCTACGAGACGGAGCAGTCCGAGCTGCCGGTTGGCATGTCGAGGCGGATCGTTTCCGGCATCGAGCGCGTCTGGCTCAACTGCGCCGTGTGCCATACCGGCACCTATCGGCTCGAGCCGACCGACCGGCCGACCATCGTCTATGGCGCGCCGTCGAATAATTTACGCCTGTTCGACCTGATCAAATTCTTTACGAAGGTAGGCAGCGATCCGCGCTTCAGCGCCGACAATCTGATCGACGCAATCGATGGCCCCGAGGTTCACGGCCACCTGAATTTCGTCGATCGCCTCATCTATCGCTACATCGTCTTCCCGCGCGTGCAGGCCGGTTTCCAGCATCTGGCGCAGCAGGTTTCCTTCATCAACCGTCAAGCCGACTGGGGCCCCGGCCGGGTCGACACGTTCAACCCCTACAAGGCGATCCAGTTCAATTTCCCGATGGACGCCGGCCACATCACCGATACGGAGCTGAACGGCTCCTCGGACTTCCCCTCGATCTGGCAGCAGCGGCCGCGCGACGGCATGCATCTGCATTGGGACGGCAACAACACATCGGTCGATGAGCGCAACCTGAGCGCAGCGCTTGGCGCCGGGGTCACGCCCGTGACGGTCGATATCGCTGCGGTCCACCGGATTCGGCGCTGGATCTGGACGCTGCCGGCGCCACCCTTTCCTGCGGCGGTCGATCGGGCCAAGGCCTGGCGCGGCGGCCAGCTGTTCGCCGAATACTGTGCCGCCTGCCACGGCATGAAGAATGAAGCGGGCCAATACGTCTACGACACCAACCGCTATCCGCGGCTGGGCCAGGTCGAGGATCTCGACCGGATCGGCACCGACCGGGGCCGCTGGGCCTCCTATACGCAGGACTTCTCGGCGGCGCAGAACATGCTCTACGCCGGCTATCCGTGGCGCTTCTCCCATTTCAGCAAGACGGCCGGCTATGCCAACCAGCCGCTCGACGGCATCTGGGCGCGCTCGCCGTATCTCCATAACGGCGCCGTGCCGACCCTGCGCGATCTGCTGGAGCCGTCGGCCTGTACCGCCGCAAATCCGTGCCGGCCCGCGCAATGGTATCGGGGCATGGACATCCTCGACACCGCCAAGGTCGGCTACAGGACCGACGGCTACGGCTACGACCCGAAAGCCCTGTTTCTCTACGACACGACCGTTCCCGGCAATTCCAACCGCGGACATGAGGGGCCGGCCTATGGCACCGGCCTGCCGGCCGCCGACAAGGACGCCATCGTGGAGTACATGAAAACATTATGAAAGCCGCTGGACAAAGCACCGTCAGCGTCTGGATCGTGCGCCACACGGCCCTGGTGTGGTTCGGCATTTTCCTGAACGCGCTGTTCATCATCCCGCTGCTGTTCTTTCCGCGCTGGATGCTCGACCTGTTCAGCATTCCGCTCGAGCAGCTGATCTGGGCGCGAGAGTCAGCCGGATTGTTGATGATCATTTCGGCCTTCTACGTTCCGGCCGCCGTCGACTTCGGCCGCTACCGCGCCAATGCCTATATCGCCATCTTCCCATCGCGGACGTTCGGCGCGACGTTCTTCTTCTTCGCCGTCGTGCTGTTCGGGCAGCCGCCCGGCTTCCTGTCGATCTCGTTCGTCGACGCCTTCATCGGTTCGACCACGTTCTATTGCCTGCTCCGCATCAAGGCGCTCGAAAGGCAGCACAGCGAGTCCGGTGTCATCCGATGATCGGCGTCCTGCAGCGATGCCTCGCCGGGTTCCTGGCGCTCATCGTGGTGCTCATCGTCTTTGCCTGGTTCGTGCTGCTGCGCCCGGTGGCCCAGCCGCCGACGAACGATCCCCTGCAGACCTTCGACCACGGCTCGATCGGCAACGAGACGCAGCAGGGCCTGCCCTACTGGATCTGGCGGGTCCTGCCGACGATGTTTCCCGAATATCTGCCGGGCAACCAGGACGGCTACGGTTCGATCGGCGTCTATTGGGTCGGCGGTGAGGAGCTGCCGGTCGGCTTCTCCAAGAAGACGCTGGGTGTCATCCCGCGCGTCGCGCCGAACTGCGCCTTCTGCCATCAGGGCAGCTATCGCCTGACGCCTGACGCACCGCCGACCCTCGTCCCGGCCGGCGCCGGCTCCCGGGTCAACGTCCAAGGCTTCATCCGCCTGCTGGTCGCGATCGGCCGTCACCCCGAACGGTTCAGCGCCGACAATGTCATGACCGCCATCACCGCGATCTACGACATGCCGTGGTGGGAACGGCTGCTCTACCGCTACCTGCTGATCCCGGCGGTCCGATCGGCGTTCGTGGCCCAGGCGAGCCGGTTTGCCTGGATGGACTCGCGCCCGGACTGGGGACCGGGACGGATCGACCCGTTCAACCCGGTCAAGTTCTTCAACCTCCACCTGCCCGACGACGGCACGATCGGCAACTCCGACATCGTGCCGCTATGGAATCTCGGCACGGTGCTGGCCGATACGGACGGTCATTATTCCCTGCACTGGGACGGGCTCAATTCCAATCTGCGGGAAACCGCGGTTGCCGGCGCCATCGGCGACGGTATGGATTATCAGGGCTTTACCGCAGCCGGGCCGGCACTCGACGCCATCATCGACTTCGTCCGCCTGCAGAAACCGCCGCCCTCGCCCTTTTCCACCACGGCGGCCGGCCCCTATCGCGTCGATGATGCCGAGATTCAGCAAGGCAAGGCGCTTTATGAGACCCACTGCGCCGCCTGCCACGAGCCGGGCGGGGCGCGGTTCCGCACCGTCATCCCGGCGGCGGAGATCGGGACCGACCGGCATCGCATCGACATGTGGACCGAGGAGGCGGCGGACCGTTACACGCACTATCGCGAGGGCGACTACAACTGGGGCTTCCGCGCGTTTCACAAGACCAACGGCTATGTCGCGACCGAGCTCACGGGGCTGTGGCTGCGCGGCCCCTACCTGCACAACGGCTCCGTCCCGACGATGGCCGACCTCCTGGCCCCGCCGGCCGCGCGGCCGCAGTCGTTCTACCGCGGCTACGACCTGATCGACGCGGCCAAAGGCGGGTTCGTCAGCGAGGCCGGGACCCCGGCCGAGCGCTACGGCACGCGCTACGACACGACCGTCCCCGGTAACGGCAATGGCGGGCATCTCTACGGCACAGATCTGTCCGACCCGGACAAGCAGCGGCTGCTGGCCTTCCTGAAGACCTTGTGATCCGCCGGGCGAGGAGGCCCCGTCATGAGAACCATCGCGGCAATAGTGGGACGGGTTCTGAAATGGGCGGCGATCTCGCTGGCGGCGCTGGTCCTGGTCGCGATTGTCGGCGGATTTCTGGCGCTCTGGGCGATCGTCGAGCCCGACAGATCGAAATTCGGCACGATCCCGGACGAGGCGAAAGCGGCCGGCCGGACACGGCAGTCGCTGCCCGCGGTCGCGAAGCCATGCAGCGAGGAGCCGGCCGACTGCAGCTATTTCGCCGAGATGGACAAGGGACTGCTGGTCAAGCCGGCGGACGGCGCCCCATATCCCAAGGAAATACAGGAGGTAGCGCAGCTGACCAAGCTCACGCCCGAGCAGGTGCGCGAGAGTGCGCTACGCGGCCAGAACGCCTGGATCGTCTGGACCGGCGGCAACGACAGGTTCTGGGACTATGCCGCGCGCAACACGGCCGGTGCGTTCGATCTGCTGAAGACGGTCTCGTCCCACAAGGACATGGCCTATGGGCGCCACAATCGCTGGTCGTGGCTGGGGCTCGTCAACGAGCCCTGCTTCACCGAAGCGACCGGCCCCGATCCCAACCGGTTCGGCTTGTGGCTCGATCAGCGCGACCCGAGCTGCGCGCCGGACCCGCTCGCCGATGCCGAACGATATCCCGGTGTCGCGGCCGGGGCCCGCGGCAAGACCGTCCCGCTCGGCTCCTATTACGGCGAGCCGAGCGGCGTCATGGGGCTGAGGCTGTTCCCCAACCCGGATTTCGATGACAAGGCGAAGGCGAAGTGGGATCCGGTGCGGTACTACACCGATCCGTCCTACTACAACGACAAGGACCTGGTGCGGCCCTACCGGGTCGGCATGGCTTGCGCGTTCTGCCATGTGGGACCCAGCGCCATCAATCCGCCGGCCGATCCCGAGAACCCGAAATGGGCGAATCTCGCGTCGAATCCGGGTGCGCAATACTTCTGGGTCAACCGCATCTTCTTCTGGAACACCCGGCCGCGCGGCGCCGACGGCACACCCGCGCCGAACGAGGGCAACTTCCTCTACCAGCTGTTCCACACCAATCCGCCGGGAAGCCTCGACACCTCGCTCGTCTCGACCGACTACATGAACAACCCGCGGACGATGAACGCGGTCTACAGCGTGCTTGCCCGCATCGGGCCGAGCCTCGTCACCGGCTCGGAGCAGCTCACCGGCGGCGAACGGGACAACAAGCAGTTCCAGGACTACGCCACGACCGCGGCCTTGTCGCAGTTCTGGAACCCGGTCAGCAGCACGACGCAGACGATGCGCGTGCTCAAGGACGGCGCCGATTCCGTAGGCACGCTCGGTGCGCTCAACCGCGTCTATCTCAATATCGGCCTGTTCAGCGAGGAATGGCTGCTGCATTTCCGCCCGTTCATCGGCGGTCAGAAGATCTCGCCGATCAAGATCAGCGATGCCGAAAAGCAGTCGGTCTATTGGCAGGCGACAGAAGATCGCACCGCCGACATGGCCACCTTCTTCCTCGTCACGGCCCGCCCCGATCACCTGGAAGACGCACCGGGCGGCAAGGAGCTCCTCGAGCCCCTGGATTCCACCAAGGTCAAGCACGGCCAGGTCGTGTTCGCCGAGAACTGCGCCGCCTGCCATTCGAGCAAGACCCCCGAGCCGCCGGCGAACTCGGGCATCGACACCGGCATCTGCGCCGGCGGCGGCAACGGCCCCAACTATCGGCAGTGCTGGGACCGCTATTGGGCCTGGACGCAGACCAAGCCGTTCAAGGACGCGATGGTGAAGCTGGTGACCGCGCGCGACGCCGACGGCAAGGATGCGTTCATCCCCGGCAACTACCTGTCGTCCGAGCGCCGCGTGCCGGTCGACCTGCTGCAGACCAACGCCTGCACCGCCCTCGCGACCAACGGTCTCGCCGGCGACATCTGGGACAATTTCACCTCCACGTCCTACAAGAACTTGCCGCCGGTCAAGGAATTGACCGTCTACCATCCGGTCTCGGGAGCGGCGATGCCGCTGCAGCCGCTCGGCAACGGACGCGGCTATCTGCGCCCGGCCTCACTGATCAGCGTCTGGTCGACAGCACCCTTCCTGTCGAACAATTCGGTCGGCCACGACGATTACGAAGACTATCCCCGCACGCCCGCCCCCCGCATGGCCGCCGCGGGTCCAATGAACGGCAGCTACTACGGCAAGGAAAGCTGCCCGGCCGCGAGCGACGCCGACCCGTACCTGCCGTGCGTCGCGAACCGCCTCAAGGTATTCGACCGCTCGATCCGGGAGATGCTGAACCCTGAGACCCGGCGCGTGGACAAGTTCACCCGGATCCCCGTCCCCGGCTACATGTACCGCACGTCGGCGCCGTCCTGCCTGATGATCCCCTCGGGCTTCTCACCGTCCCTGGTGCGCGGCCTCTCGGGCCCGCTGCACTGGCTCGCCCCCTGGGCGGTCGACAAGGACGGCGGCATCGCGCTCGGGCCGCTGCCGAAGGACTTCCCGATCAACGCGCTCGCGAACACCAAGCTGCTGCCCGACAATGACGAGCCCGGAGGGATCGGCCACTATTGGCGGTTGCTGAAGGCGGCACCGACCCTGCTCGGCGCGTTCCGGCAAATGGGCGGCGCCTGCACGCCCGAGGCGCTCGCCGACCCCGTGACCGAGGCCACGGCCGAAGCGGCGGTCCGCGACAGCGGCCTGATCGACGCCTTGGTCGGGCTCAGCAAGTGCCCGGACTATGTCGTCAATCGCGGCCATTACTTCGGCGCCGATCTGTCCGCGGACGACAAGGAAGCGCTGATCGCCTACATCAAGCATTTCTGAGCCGCGCCGTGGCCGCAGGGGAAAGCTTCGACTATGTCGTCGTCGGCGCCGGCGCCGGCGGCTGCGTGGTGGCGGCGCGCCTGGCCGAGGCGGGAAAGCGGGTGCTCGTCCTCGACGCTGGCGACGATCCGCTGGAGCCGAAGGACGAAGCACTGTCGGCTCGGCCGCTGCCATCCGACTACGCGGTGCCGGCCTTTCACGCCTTCGCCTCGGAAAACCCCGGCCTGCGCTGGGATTTCTGGGTGCGCCACTACGCGTCGCCGGGGCAGCAGAAGAAGGATTGGCGCTATCGCCAGACCTCGGACGGCGAAAAGGTTGATGGCGTACTCTATCCGCGGGCGAGCGGTCTCGGCGGCTGCACCGGCCATAACGCAATGATCATCGTGCGGCCCAACAATGCCGACTGGAACCATATCTGGCAGGTGACCGGAGACGCCACGTGGCAGGCGTCGAACATGCAGAAATACTTCCACCGGATCGAGCGCTGCCGCTACCGGCTGTTCCTGTTCCGCTGGCTCGACCGGCTGTTCGGCTGGAATCCGACCGGACACGGCTGGGACGGCTGGCTCACCACCGAGCGGGCGCTGCCGTTGCGCGCCGTGCTCGATTGGCGCCTGCGCCGGACATTGTGGAGGGCGCTGCTCGCCGCCGGCAGCCTGCTGCCGGATGTGGTGAAGGATTGGGGCTGGTTCGCGAGCAGCGGCGGCGACCCGAACGACCAGCGGCGCGTCGATGCCGAGGCGTCGATGGTGTGCGTGACGCCGATGTCCTCCGCCAGCCACGCCCGCACCGGTCCGCGCGAGTTTCTGCTCGCCATGCAGAAAAAGTTCCCCGACCGGCTGACGATCCGCCTCAACGCGCTCGTCACCCGCATCGACATCGATCCGGCGACCAACGCCGCAGCGGGCGTTTTCTACCGGGAGGGGACCCGGCTCTACCGGGCTTCGGCTAGACCGCATGGTCAACCGGGCGACGAGCGGTACGTCCGTGCCGACCGCGAGGTCATCCTGGCGGGCGGCACCTTCAACAGCCCGCAGCTGCTGATGCTGTCCGGCATCGGCGACCCGGCGCATCTGGCCGAGCACGGCATCGCCCCGGTGAAGGAGCTCGCGGGGGTCGGACGCAACCTCCAGGACCGCTACGAGATCGGCGTCGTCAACCGCATCGCGCCGCCCTGGCAGGCGCTCAGCGGCTCGACATACAGCGCCGGCGATCGCCCGTATCGCAAATGGCACCGGTGGCGAGCCGGCCCCTACACCAGCAACGGCCTGATGTTCTCCGCAATGTTCCCGTCGCGGACCGATCGGGAGCAGCCCGACGTGTTCTGCTTCTTCCTGCTCGCCGATTTCCGCGGCTACTATCCGGGATATTCGGAGCGCATCAAGAAGCTCAACTATCTCACCTGGACCGTCCTCAAGGCCTATAGCCAGAACACCGCCGGCACCGTCCGGCTGCGGTCCGGCGACGCCTTCGATCGGCCGCAGATCGACTTCCACTATTTCCACGAGGGCAATGGCTCTGCCGACACCGATCTCGACGCGATCGTCACCGGGATCAAGTTCGGACGCCGGGTCGTCGACGCGATCGGCGACCTGATCGTCGAGGAGGAAACGCCCGGGCGTCATCTCTACACCGACGATCAGCTGAAGCGGCATATCGAGGACAACGCCTGGGGGCATCACGCTTGCGGCACCTGCGCGATGAAGCCCGAGGACGAGGGCGGCGTCGTCGACAGCAAGTTCCGCGTCCACGGCGTCGGCAATTTGCGCATCGTCGATGCCTCGATCTTCCCCCGCATCCCCGGCTATTTCATCGTGACTTCCGTTTACATGATCGCCGAGAAGGCCGCCGACGTGATCTTGGGCGACGGCAGCGTATCGGCCACGCCCGGCCGGCCGTAGAGCCGAGCTTCGGCCCTGCCATCCCGCCCCCCTTCTTGTCCGGGATGACGGACAGATCAGGGTCGACCGTCAAACGGCAGTTTTCGGTTCTGTTGCCCCCAGGATCCGCCTATGACTGTTCCGCGGCAGCCGCTCGCGGCGCGCCCCAATCTGTCTCCACTGCTGCGGCCTGTCCTTTCCAGCGATCATCCATGAAGATCCTGTTCGCCTTCGAGAACCCTCTGCCGAGCGCCGAGGCGGATGCTGAAGTCTTCGTGACGACCGCGCGATACCTTGCGCCGCTCACGACCGGGGCGTGGCTGCATATTCCTTTGGCCGACAACGCCGATCGGGACACGATCGAAAGGCTGGCCGGCATGCCCATCGTGCGCGCCCATGCGCCGCTTCGGCCGGCCGCACTGCGGCATTTCCTCTGTGGCCTGACCCTGGTGTTCCGGCGGGAATTTCGGCAGGCGGACCTCGTCTATACGCGCAACCTGTGGGTCGCCTGGCTGGCGATCCTGTTCGGCCAGCGTGTCGCCTTCGATCATTACCGCCCGTGGCCGGACCAGATCCCGCCGCTCCAGCTCTGGCTCTATCGCCTGATCTGCCATCCGCGCTTCCTGATCCACATCTGCCACTCGGACTACACCCGGCAGAAGTATCTCGACCTCGGCATTCCGGCGGAAAAGCTCCAGTGCATCCATAACGGCTTCGAGCCGCAGCGCCTGCACGCGCCGGTGCCGATCGAGCTCGCGAAGGCGCACATCGGCGTCGCCGCTGACCGGAAGACGGTCGTCTATACCGGGCGCGTCAACCACAAGAAGGGGCTTCATCTGGTGATCGAGGCGGCAAAGCGATTGCCCGATCTCCAGTTCATCCTGGTCGGGTCGTACGGCGAGGGCCCGATCGAGGCGATGGCGCGCGGCGTGCCCAACGTCCGGGTCGTACCCTTCCAGCCGGCCGAAGCGCTGGCACAGTATGTCTTCGCTGCGGACGTGCTGCTGATACCGCCGTCCTGGCAGCCGCTCGCCGAGTTCGGTTCGACAGTGCTGCCGCTCAAGCTGTTCTTCTATCTCGCGTCCGGCCGTCCCATCCTGGCCGGCCAGACGCCGGACGTGCAGGAAGTCCTGGAGCATGGGCGGAACGCCTTCCTCTGTCCGCCCGATCGGGTGGAGGCACTCGTCGATGGGCTCAGGGAACTGACCGGCAGCTCGACCCTCGGCGCCCGTCTCGTCGCCGCGGCGGCGGCCGACAGCCGCGGCTTCACCTGGGAGGCGCGCGCCCACAAGATCGCCGCCGTGCTGGCACAGCGGCTTGCGGCGGCACCGGTCCGGCACGGCGCCTGGGGCCCGGGCCAGTTCCGCGCCTGGCGCGAGAAGTCGCGGCGCTGGCTCGTTCACCTGCTCCGGACGCGATCCTGGGTCCTGCCGCCCGCGTCCGTCCTGCCCGAGCCCCTCTTGCCCGAGCCCGTCCTGCCCGCCGACCATACCGCTTCCGCGGAATGAGCGCCGAGCCGCATCGCGACGGCACCGACGCCGCGCCCACGCCGGATACGCCCACGCCGGATACGCACGCACCGGATGCGCTCGCCAGCCATCGGCGGCATCTCGGCCGGGGCTTCAACTGGCTGGGCGGCGCCACGATCATTGCCAAGGTCATCGACTTCTCGACGATCGTGGCGGTCCTGCTGTTCCTGACCAAGGAGCAGGTTGGCATCGCCTCGCTCGTCGTCTCGATCGCGATGATCGTCGAAGCCTTCGACGGTCTCGGCACCAGCGAGGCCCTGGTGCAGGCGAAGACGCTCACGCGGCGGCAGCTCGACACGCTGTTCTGGTTCGTCGTCGGCGCGGCCACCCTGGTCGCGGGTGTCACGCTCATGGCCGCTCCCGCGATCGAGGCGGCCTACGGCGTCGCCGGCATGGCTGGCTATTTCGTCGCGGCGGCGGTGAAGCAGCCGCTGGTAGGGGCGGCGCTCATCCCTCTGGCGCTCATGAATCGCGACCTGCAGTTCGAGCGCATCGCGATCGTCAATGTGGCTGCGACCCTGGCCGCCGCCCTGACGCGCCTCGGACTGGCCATGGCCGGCGCCGGCGCCTGGGCGGTCGTCGCCGGCTATGCGGCGAGCGGCCTCTACATCCTGATCGGCGCCATGGCGGCGCGACCGTTCTGGCCGCGGCTCCGGTTCGCCCTGCCGGAGATCTTGCCGCTCGTCCGCTTCGGCATCCGCGCCGCCGCGTCGAACATCGCCGAACAGATTTTCAAGAACGTCGACTACCTGCTGATTGGCTGGTTCTACGGCGCGGCGCCGCTCGCGATCTACCGCGTCGGGTTCGACATCACCATGGAGCCGGCGATGGCGGTCGGTACCCTGGTGAACCGCACGGCCCTGCCCGTCTTCGCCCGAGTCGCCGCGAGCAAGGATGCGCTGGCGCAGTCGCTGCTCTGGTCGCTGCGCCGGCTGGTAAGCCTGGTAGCCCCGCTGATGGCGGGCCTGATGCTGGCCGCGACGCCGCTCACGGCCCTCATCCGCGACCAGCACGGCAACAGCTATGCGGCCGCCGCCCTGCCGCTCCAGGTGCTGGCGGCGGCAGGGCTGCTGCGCGTGACCTCGCAGTTGCTGACGCCGGTGCTGATGGCGGCGGGGCGCCCGGGCCTGGCCGCGCGCTTGTCGGTCGCGACCCTGCTGCTGCTGACCTTCGGCATTGCGGTCGCCGGCTTCTGCTTTCCGGCCGCGACCGGTATCGTCGCCGTCTCGGCAGTCTGGCTCGGCATCTATCCGCTGCTCATCGCCTGGGGTGTCGTTTACCTGCGGCGGCATTGGGGCGTGCGCGTCACCGACCTGGCGCGGGCATTCGCCGCACCGCTCGTCAGCACCGGCGTCATGGTCCTGTTGGCGGTCGCGGCACAGCGGCTCGTCGGCAGCGACGATCCCAGGCTGCAGCTGGGCCTCGTCATCGCCGCCATGGCGCTCACGTATGGTGGCTTGTTCCGCTACGCCCGGCTCCGTCCAGCCTGACTCAGTCCAGCCTGACTCCGGCCCGCCTGATTTGGCCCGCCTGATTTGGCTCACCTGATTCCAGCGGACCAGGCCGGTTGCGCGGCTATTCGGCCGCGACCGGCTGCGGCGCCTTCTGCGCCCCGCGGTAGCGGTCGAACATGCTCATCTGATGCACGCAGCTCAGCGTGCAGGTCGGGCTGCAAGACTTCTCGGTGTGATACTCGCGGCGAATATCCTCGCGAGTGTACTCGAGCAGCGGAATGCCCGGATAGCCGCGCTGCTGCGAGCACCAGTGCACGGTGCCGTCCTCGGTGACATAGAGGTAGCGCGCCCCGGCGCGGCATTTCCAGTCATTGGGCTTGCCGTTCATCAGGTTCTTCTGGAACAGCCAGTAGTTCAGGCTGTGCACGATCGACGGCGAGATCTTGGTGACCGTCTCGTAGGCCTGCATCTGGATCGCGCTCAGCGGCTTCAGCAAGCCAGTGTGATCGTGCAGCACGCCGACCGAATGCTGCAGGCCGTATTTCGCCGCGGTTTCGGCCACCGTCACCACGTCCTGCGTCCGCTCGCCGCTGACGCCCAGGACCGAGTTGACGTTGACCTTGAACTTGGCGTGCTTTGCGAGGAGCTCGAGCTTGCCCTCGACCGACCGCAGGCTCTTCATCGAGATCTCGTCGGGCACGAGATTGTCGATGCTGATCTGCATGCCCTGGAGGCCGGCGGCGTTGAGCCGGTCGATCCAGTCGCGGGTCAGGCGGAAGCCGTTGGTTATCATGGTCACGATCATGCCGTGGGCGCGCGCCGCGCGGACGGCCTGGTCGAGCTCGGGATGCAGCAGCGGCTCGCCGCCGGTGAAGGTGATCGAGGCGGTCTTGAGCTTGGCCAGATGATCGACCCGGGCGATCAGATCCTTGAGCGGCACCGGCGGCGAATGATCGTCGTACTCGTTGCAATAGCCGCACGCGAGATTGCAGCGGCGCGTCACCACGACCTGGGCCAGAAGCGGCGTGTAGCGCGTGCCCATGGCCTTGGCCAGGAACCGCAGACCGGAACCGAGGCCGCTCAGTCGCTCGGATAAGGAATTGTCGCTCATCAATGTCACAGACCTATCTTCCAGCCGCTTGATGTAGTGGCTCGCGCCGCCGTCGCAAGAAAATTTCGTGTTCGCGCGGCACTTAGTCGAGACGCCTGCTGACCCTACGCCAGGGCGCCCACCATTGCAGCCCGGCCACGTCGAGCAGCCGTTCTCCTGACAGCTCATAGCGCGCATCGTCGTTTCCGGCCGGCGCCTGGGCGTAAAGCATCTCCTCCGCGGGCCAGCGATGGAACAGCGACCAGGTCCACGCGCCATGGCGCCGATACACGCGGGAGAACCGATGTGCGGTCGTCCGATCAGGGGCGATCGGGCGGCGCGCCGTCCAGCACGGCTGCCGGGCCACCTCGCGCGCCAGCGGCCAGCTCCTGGCGCCGACATAGTTGGAGAACCAGGTCGTGAAACCCAGTTCGGCCTGCAGAGCCACGACTGCACGGTGGACCTGGATATGCTCGGTATGGCCGTATTCGCCCCAGGGATTGTGGGTGTAGACGTCGCCGCAGCCGGCGAGCACCGGGCGCAACCGGTCGACCAGCATCAGGAAGTTGGCCTCATAGCGAGCCCGGGCCGCGTCGTCGGTTACTTCGATGCCGGAGGGCGTGAGCCGCGGACGGGTCCAGTCGGCCGAGAACCGGGCGCCACTCTCCGGGATCTGGAGATCGACCAGGCCAGGCAGCGGCAAGGCCGCAACCGCTTGGCGCCGGGCCGCGGCGAGCTTCGGCCGTTCGAACGGATCGCCGAAGCAGAACACGACCTGCCCGGCCGACGAGACGAGTCCGCTCAGCCACAGGATCTCGTCATCGGGATGGGCGACCACGATTGCGGATGCTCCCGCCACCGAAGCGCGCACGCCGCTATCCACGGCTCGAAAGGACGACGTCATAGAGGTCCTCGAGTGTTTCGGTCTGGCGACGGATATCGAATCGCCGTTCGACATGGGCGCGCGCCGCGGCACCCATGCCGAGGCGCAGGGCGCGATCGTCGAGCAGGTCTGCCATGCGGCCGGCCAGCGCCGCGGCATCGCGTTCCGGCGCCAAGAAGCCGGTTTCGCCATCGACGATGCCTTCCGGGATGCCGCCGATGCGCGATCCGACGGCCGGCACGCCGGTCGCCGCCGCCTCGAGCAATACCATGCCCAGGCCCTCGACCCGGCCGGTGCGCGTGCGGACGCTCGGCAGCGCCAGCATCGCAGCCCTGCGCATCCAGGCCAGCACCTGCGCGTGCGGCAACGCCCCCAGGAACCGGACTCGTTCGCCCACGCCCAAGGCTCCGGCCAGCGTCTCGAGCGAGCGCCTGAGCGGGCCGTCACCGATGATGACGAGCCGGGCGTTCGCATGCCGCGCCGGCAACGCTGCGAGCGCACGGACCAGATATTGCGCCCCCTTGACCTCGACCAGGCGGGCGACATGCAGGATCGTCGGCGTTTCCTCGTCCGGCGCCCGCGGCCGGATCGCCTCGCAATCGACGCCGATATAGTGGACGTGCGTTCGCGCCGCGGGAAAGCCCATGGCGAGCACGCGCTCGCGGACGAACGACGACGCGCACAGGAACAGGTCGCCCGACCGGGCGAGCCGGTGCCGGAACAGCGGGTAGTTCGCCCAGGCCGGCGACGCGAGCAAGGCAGCGGTCGACAGCGTCGCATCGAAGCCGTGGAAGGTCGTGACCAGCGGCACCTTCAGCCGCTGGGCGAGTGGCAGGGCATAGACGCCCTCGATGCCGAAATGGGCATGGATGAGCGAAGGGCGGCGGTCGCCGAGGAGACGCTGATAAGGTCCCGGGTTGCGGGTCAGCATCTGCCACGCGATGCGCGGCAAGGGCCACCCGGGACCAAGGTCCTCGAGTGCCAGCGACGCGGCCCCGGCGGGCGGTGCGCCGTACCTGAGCCGCCCGAGATAGAGCGGCTTGTGCCGGCGCAGCTGCTGCGCCTGCTGCGTGATGAACGGCTCCGATATTCTGAACAGGTTATGGCGGAATACGGCAATCTCGCGCACAGGTACCTTCCGGGTGCCGCCTCCACACGGGAGAACGCGCATTACCGTCTCATTCGGGGTGCCGGCGCATCGGCGCGCAGGCGAAGCTCGGTGAACCGTAAAAGCCCGGCCGGTCACGGGCAAGCCGCCACTTGCAGCCGCGGCGAGGGAAACGGTAGATAGCGCCCCAGTTGATATCGCTCGTCTGATCCCACGCCGAACGTGGTGCAGCGGCAGCGGGGACGGACACGTGGAAATGATCATCCGGAACGGTGCTGGAACGGCACGCAGCCTCCTTCGGCCCAACCCCCTTAGGCACTGGGCGCTGATTGCCGTCCTTGCGTTGCTGGGACATGCAGCCCGGGCGGACTCGCCGCCGGCGTGCGACTCGGCCGATTCGCACCAGGTCCGGCTCCAGATCAGCGTCAGCGGCATGCATTCCGCGGCGGGCAACATCACCATCACGATCTATCCGGACGACGCCGCACATTTTCTCGACGGCAAGTTCAAGCTGGCCAGGCAGTCGGTGCCGGTGACATTGCCGGTCACCCACGCCTGCTTCGCCTTTGCCGAGCCCGGCTATTACGCCGTGGCGCTGTTCCACGACGAAAACAACAGCGGCCACTTCGAGACGACAATGCTGGGCCTGCCGGCCGACGGCTTCGGCTTTTCCAACAACCCGACGCTCTATCTGGGCCCGCCCGACCTCGGCAAAGCCAGGTTCGAGGCGCGTTCGGGCGACAATCCGATCGCGATCCAGATGAAATATTACTGAGCCCACGGGATCGGGGGCGGCAGCGGGGGTCAGCCAGCCGCCCGCACCTCCGCGCGCGCCGGTGCGATCAGCCCCATGGCCCGGCCCACCTCGGCGAACAGCGACAAGGCGTGGTCGATCTGGTCGGGCGTGTGCGCGGCACCGACGCTCGAGCGCAGCAGTGCCAAGCCCTTGGGCGTCGCCGGCGGCAGGCTCACGTTGGTATAGAGGCCCGCGTCCAGCAGGCGCGACCAAAAGGCGAAGGCGGTCTCAGGGTCCGGCATGATTGCGGAGACGACCGGGTTCGGCTCGGGCCCGAGATTGAAGCCCAGGTCGGCCAGCCCGTAATAGAACTGCCGGGCATTGTCCATCAGCCGCTCGCGCAGGATCGGGCGTGTGCGCAATTGATGGAGCGCCTCGAGCGCCGCCGCGATCACGCTCGGCGGCAAGGATGCCGTGAACATATAGGGCCGGCTGACGACGCGCAGGATGTCGAAGCCTTCCATGTCGCCGACACAGAAGCCGCCGACGCCGCCCAGGCTCTTGGAGAAGGTCCCGACGATGAAGTCGACGTCGGCCTCGACCGCCTCCGCCTCGGCAAGGCCGCGGCCGGTTTGGCCGAGCACACCCAGCGAATGGGCTTCGTCGACCACCAGATAGGCGCCCCATTCGCGCTTCACCGCAGCGAACTCGCGCAGCGGCGCCGCGTCGCCCAGCATCGAATAGATGCCCTCGACGACGACGATCTTGTCGCCGGGCGTATCGCCCAGGCGACGCAGACGGTTCGCGAGATCGTCCGGGTCATTGTGGCGGAAGCGCGTCACCTGGGCGTGCCCGAGGCGCGATCCATCGTAGATGCTGGCGTGGCAGTCCGCGTCGAGCAGCAAATGGTCGTTCTTGCCGGCGAGTGCCGAAAGCACGCCGACGTTCGCCTGGTAGCCGGTCGAAAACACCATCGCGTGCTTGCGGCCGTAGAAGTCGGCGAGCGCGCGCTCGAGCCGCTTATGGCCGTCGTAGCTGCCGTTCGCGATGCGCGAGCCCGTGGTGCCGGTGCCGAACATCTCCGTCGCCTCGACCGCCCGCGCGATCACCGCGGGATCATAGGTCAGGCCCAGATAGTTGTTCGTTCCAAGCAGCAGGATCTCGCGATCGCCGATTCTCGCCTCGGTCGGCGAGAGCACTCGGTCAAAAGCGACGTTGAAGGGATTGGACTTGGCGCTCTCGAGCCGGTCGTAGGCGGCCCTCAGCGGCGCGAACTTGTGAAAAAGCGACATCGATCAGGCATTGGCCTTCAGGCCGCGCACGGCGAACACAAGATCGCCCAGCGTTTCGATCTCGGCGATCTTGTCGAGCGGCACGGAGATATCGAGTCGGTCTTCGATTTCCATCACGAAATCCATCACCGCGACAGAATCGAGCCCCAGATCGTTGACGATATTCGTCTGATCGGAGAGTTCGACGAGCTTATGCAGCGACGAGCGCAATGTGTCGAATATGATCTGCCGAATATCACCGACCGATGTGTCCATGTGCTCTTCCGTCGGCTCTACGTTTATCACTGCGTGCTCGCGCGAACGGCTTCCGTCTTGCACGTGCCATGGTTTATAAGGGGCTGACATGGGCTTGTCACAAACTTTATGCTGCGTTGCCAATCATAGCGGCCTGACCGGCCGCTTCATGAATGTTTCACAGCGCTCCAAATGGGGGCTTTCTTCGCGCGATCCAGAGGGCAGCCGCTGAATACCTCAGAAACCTCCCGAACGGCTGAATTTTGTAGCATCCGCGATGCCGGCATCGCGAATCGCGCGCGCTGCGCCCTTGTGGTGGAAATAGCAGTCCCCAAAATCCCGATTGCGGCGTAGGCTCCGCAAGCTTCGAATGAACGACCACACGAACCACATGCGAGCCGCCGGCTCACATCCGAGCCGGACCATGTCGCTGGCCAAGCACGCGCGCGTTTCCGACCCCTGCCGCGGGCGGGGCTGCGCGGCTCAGCCGAGCAGGCGTCGGTCCGGCGGCCCGATGTTCACCGGCGGCTCGGCGCTGTGGCCCACTTCTGCATCGGCAGGCGGCGTGCACCTTTGATCATCCATCGTTATCTGATCAGCGAAATCGTCAAGCCGCTGGCCGCCATCCTCGGCATCCTCGCCGCGCTGTTCGCCAGCTATAGCGCGGCAGGTTTCCTGTCGGACGCGGTCAACGGGCTGCTGCCGATCGACATCCTCGCGGAGATGATCGCGCTGAAGGCGCTCATCTCGCTCGAGGTGCTGATCCCGGTCTCGCTGTTCATCGCCGTGGTGCTGGCGTTCGGCAAGCTGAACGGCGACTCCGAGTTCATCGCGATGTTCGCGTTGCAGGTGACGCCCGGCCGGGTGATGCGTTCGGTGCTCATGCTGTCGGGCGGGCTCGCCGTACTTGTGGCCGGGCTGTCGCTGGTCGCGCGGCCCTGGGCCTACGAGGCGCTGCATGAACTCTCCAGGCTGGCCGAACTGACGCTCGACGTCGATGCCATGCAGGCCGGCACCTTCTACGTCGGCCAGAACGGCAGTCGCGTGATCTTCCTCATGCACCGCGACGGACCGGCGTCGCCCGCTCGCGACGTGTTTGTGAAGCGCTGGCATGACGGCTATGCCGAGATCATCCACGCGAAGCTCGGTTATCAGCTGGCGCCGGCCAAGTCGAGCGGCGACCCGCAGATCTTGCTGAGCGACGCCCACATCTATGAACTTGGCACCGAAGAGCGGCAGACCGACCGGACGATGACGGCGTCGAGCATCATCGTGGACCCGAATCGGCATGACCCGGCGCCGCCCGAGTACAGCTCCGTCGCCGCCAGCAGCCGGGACCTCGCGGCATCCGCCGAGCCAAGGGACATCGCCGAGCTGCAGTGGCGGTTCTCGACGCCGCTCTCGACGCTGCTCCTCGCCATGCTGGGGATCCCGCTCAGCCGGGTGAAGCCGCGGCAAAGCAAGTACGAGAAATTCGGCACGGCGATCCTGCTCTATTCTGGCTACTACCTCATCTGCACCTCGGCCAGGACTTGGGTCCAGCACGGTGTCGTGCCCGCGTTCCCCGGCATCTGGTGGGCGCCAGGGATGCTGGCGCTGGTCCTGCTCGCCCTAACCTTCGCGCCCGGCATGGGGCTGCGGCTCCGACGCCGATGGGCGTGATGCTGGACATATCCAAGCGGGAGATATCGAGGCTGGCTGCACGGCTCGAGCCGGTGTGGTCGGCCCTGGCGACGCCGCTCGATCGCTATATCGCGACGGCCGCCTTCAGGGCTTTCATCCTTGTGGCAGGCGCCTTGACCGCCTTGTTCAGTCTGCTCGAATTCGTCGAGCAGCTCGCCTCCGTCGGCGAAGGCCGCTACAGCCTGCTCGACGCGTTCATCTACGTGCTGCTCACCGCCCCGTCCCGGGTGCTGCAGGTGACGCCGGTTTCGATGCTGATCGGCTGCCTGCTGGCATTGGGCGCGTTTGGCCGGAACTCGGAGCTCACGGCTCTGCGCAGCGTCGGCATCTCCGAAAGCCGCATCATCGGGTCGGTACTCAAGCTGGCCGTGCCGATCATCCTGGTGCTGTTCCTGATCGCGGAATTCGTGGTGCCGCCGGCGCAGGAACTCGCACAGACCCAGCGTGCGGCCGCTCTCTCGACGTCGACGACCGACCGCGACTACAGCAGCTTCTGGGCCCAGGGTGAGCATCAATATCTGAACGTGCAGCGGTTCCGCGGCTCCGAGGGAGCCGAGGACATCGACATCTATGCCTTCGCGGACGACGGGAGCCTGACCAGCTTCGTCCATGCCGACCAGGCCGATATCCATCCGGACGGCACCTGGCTGCTCGTCGGCGTGCTGCGAAAGACCATCGACGGCTCGGATTTCCAGACGGAGCGCCTGGCATCGCTGCCATGGCGCTCATTCGTATCGTCCGCACAGATCCAGCTATTGACGCTGCCGCCCGAAGCCATGCCGCCCGTGGCGCTCTTCCGCTATGTCCGCGACCTGGCGCGGAACCATCAGCAGGGATTGCGCTACGAGCAGGAACTCTGGCGCAAGATCAGCATCCCGCTGTCGATGATCGCGATGATCATGGCTTCGGCGCCGTTCGTCTTTGCGCCGCCGCGCGGCCAGAGCATTGGCCAGCAGATCACCATCGGTGCGATCGTCGGCATCGTGTTCTCGCTCTTCCAGCAGATCGCCGGCCACCTCGATCTGCTGCTCGACCTCAATCCGGCCGCAGCGGCACTGGTGCCGTCACTGCTGCTGATGGGCCTGTCCGTCTATCTGTTCCGCCGGGCGCATCGATAGCCCGATCGATCGCCCGGGGGGGATAGCGTCACGGGCCGCGGCTAGGGCCGGTCGAGCTCCGCGAAGAACCGTGCGTAGCCGGCCCGCCGCTGAGCCAAGAGCACGAGCAGGATCGCGTTGAAGCCGACGATCTCGAACCAGAAGTAATACTGGGGTGCCCCCGCGAGCGCGAAGAGGAAGATCCCGAGGGTGCGATAGTTGGCCGACATCACCGCCCATCGGCGCACCAGCGGCGCGAAGGTTTCACGGTAGCGCTGGCGGATGGCGTCGCTCCGTTCCGGCTCGGCGTCAAACGCCGTCGACAGTCTTTGGTAAAATGCAACAGTGACGCCGGCCGCGAGGAATTGCAGCCGCACGTAGGCGCGGTGCAGCAGATCGGCCAGGCGCTGCCCCGGCGTGAGGGCACGCGGCGCGTGCGGTGCCGCCGTCAGCCCGACGAACTCTGCGGACTTCCGGCCCAGGCCCCAGAAATTATATTCCTGGCGCAGCACCTCGTAGACCGCTGACTGGAGCGCATGGCAAAGGCCGGCTGCGACAGCGAGCAGCCAGACAGCACCGCCGAAGTGCCGTTCGAGGCTGCTTGCGAGCCCCGAATAGACCGCGATGAACGTGACGTAGTCGCAGATGCCGTCCAGCACCTTGCCGGAAGGCGACTGCGTTTTCGTCAACCGCGCGAGCTGCCCGTCGGCACCGTCCATGACGTGCCACGCGATCATCAGCACGAAGCCCGCGATCACGCACCAGGCGTTTTCGTAATGGCGATAGGCGACACCCGCGAGCCCGCCGAACGCCATGCCGGCGATCGAGACGGTGTTCGGATGAATGCCCAACGCCGCGAAGCGCGGGGTGAGCCAGCTCGCGATCGGATGAATGAAATAGAGGTTGGAGACCTCTTCGATCTCCAATGTCCGGCGAACCGGCTCCGCGGTCTCCATCATGCTGCGTCGCCGTCAGACCCGTCCCGCGTGCAGCAGCGACTCGGCCTTGCCGAACGCGACCGGATCGTCGACGTCGATCCAGAGCCGGTCGCCGATGTCGAAGACTCGCGCCTTCTGCCACCGCGCCAGCACGTTCATGGCGCCCGAGATGCTGTCGTCCCCGCTCGCCTGGCTTTCCTCGAGTGCTGCGAACATGACCGGCGTGCAGAGGAACACGCCCGTGTCGAACGCATTGAAGTCGCGGATCACCTTGCCGATGTGTTCGATCCGGCCGTTCGTGCACTTGACGCGCGTGACGTCCTCCGGGTCGTGCAGCGGATTGCCGATGTTGAAATCGACCGCAAGCGTGACCGTATCGGACTCGAGCGGTGCCGCGGTGAGGCGCCGGAAAATTTCCGGATCGACCAGATGGTCGCACATGGTGAGGACGAACGGCTCGCCCAGCACCGCCTTCGCCTTGTGCACCGACACGCCGTTCGCCCGGTTCCATTCGTCGTTGACGACATGGGTCACGCGGACCTTCTCGCGTTCAGCGAAGGCATCGAGCGCCCGCCGCAGCTCCTCGCCACGGTAGCCGCTGACGACGACGAACTCGTCGATCCCGGCCTCGAGCACGCGCGACATCACGCGCTCGATCAGCGGGATCCCCTTGATCGGGATCAGCGGCTTGAGCTCGCCCTTCTCCCTCAGCCGGGCACCCTGCCCGGCTGCGACGATCAGGCATTTCATCGGACGGCGAGTTTGACGGTGCTGGTGCGGATGAAGCTCTCGGTCATCTGATAGGCGTCGTCATCCGTGTACTGGACCGCCGGATGCTTGCAGAAATAGGCGCTCGGCCCCTCGAGCACGCCGCCGATGCCGTTCTCGAGCGCCAGCTTGCAGCAGCGGATCATGTCGATGACCACACCCGCGGAATTGGGCGAGTCCTCGACCGACAACCGCAGCTCCAGGTCCATCGGCACGTCGCCGAACAGATGGCCCTCCATCCGGATGAAGCAGAGCTTGTTGTCGTTCTGCCATGGCACGTAGTCGCTCGGGCCGACGTGAATGTTCTCGTCCTCGATGCGCTTCTTGGCGACCGCCTGGACCGCCTCGGTCTTGGACGTCTTCTTCGACGCCAGCCGCTGCTGGTTCTTCATGTTGAGGAAGTCGGTGTTGCCGCCGGTGTTGAGCTGATACGTCCGGAGCAGCTTCACGCCGCGCTTGGCGAACAGATCGGTCAGCACCCGGTGCGTGATCGTAGCGCCCAGCTGCGACTTGATGTCGTCGCCGATGATCGGCAGGTTGCGCGCCTTGAACCGATCGGCGAACGCCTTGTCGCTGGCGATGAAGACCGGCATGTTGTTGACGAAGGCGACGCCGGCCTCGAGCGCGCATTCCGCATAGAAGCGGGCTGCCTTCTCCGACCCGACGGGCATGTAGTTCAGCAGGACCTCGGCGCCGCTGCGCTTCAGCTCCGCAACGATCTCTTCCTTCGTGAGTTCCTGCGCATCGGAACGGACAAACGTCCGATCCTCGGCATAGTCGGCCATATGTTCGGAGATGCCGTCGAGCACCGGGCCCATCTTCACGACCACGCCCATCTCGGGAATGTCGGGTTGGAACACCTTGGTGCAGTTCGGCTTCGCGAAGATGGCGCGGCTGACGTCGGTGCCGACCTTGCGGGCGTCGACGTCGAAGGCGGCGACGACCGAGATGTCGCAGGGCAAATAGCCGCCGATCTCGCGATGCATCAGGCCGACGACGCCGTCACGGCAGCGCTCGGGCGTGTAATAGTAAATGCCTTGGATCAGGGCGCTTGCGCAGTTGCCAAGCCCCGCAATCGCGATGCGAATGCTGCCTTTTCTCAACATGATATATCCCGTGTAAGGCCGCCTCGCCCGGAAGCAATGGCGGTGCCGAAATTTTCCCGCGTTGGGTTTTGCTGACTGGTGCCAGGGTACGCGCGCCGGAACGTCGCGAGTTTTGGCGTCTGCCGTTCTCCTCACCGGCGGTCGCACCCGGAAGCCGCACTGGAGAAGATTCGCGCCCGAAGGCAATAGCGCCGCATGTGCTGGATGACCTGTCTGGTTCGAGAGCAATCGATGGGGCCGTTTCAGGTGAAAACAGTCATGTATCCGAGCCGGCCGCCGCTGCATCCATGGTCGTCGACTTTAACGGGGGTCGCAAAACGGTCACAATCATCCGTGGATGGTCCCCCGGCTGCAAGAGAGAAATCGGCGCCGTCGTTGCGGCGGCGCTTGCAACAGATAGGAGCGTCAGGCCGCTTCCGGTAGGCCCCGAATGCAGGAACAGACGAGCGCGCTGTATAACTGGCGCTCGCGATGGGCGCGCACATAGGCAGGATCGATCAGCGCAACGCGGGCCTTGGTGCGGACAGACGCGTACCAGTGCACCACCCGCGTCTCCGCCGAGAGGACGTCATGAAGCGGCACCCCCGGAGCGATCCTGAACCACAGTTCGGAGATTCTGGGCGGCAACGGATAAAACACTTTGGGCTCCTGGACGACCAGATCGCCTTGCTGATAGCGGTCGACCACCTCCTGGAGCAAGTCCGGGCCAAGCGAATAGGCTTGGGCGAGCCGGTCGGCCGGCACGGTCAGCATCGCGCGAAGATAGGCCTGGATGAGGGGCGCATTCGCCTCGGCGCCCATGACGGCATTGTTGACCCCGCGGAAATAGAGGTGCTCGACGCGCCGGAATGCCCTCCAGCCCTGCGGCATCCGGCGCAGCCCCTTGCGCAGCACGTCGAGGGCCAGGTGGCGGGCCCAGACGATCGGCGAGCGCGAGGCCCTGACGGACTGCGGCCACACGATGAATTCCGAGCCGACGAACTGCGGCACCTCGAGCAAGGGGCGAAGCGAAGCCGTCGTGATCGTGTCCAGGTCGAGGTATATGCCGCCGTGCTGGTACAAGATGGCCGCGCGCAAGACGTCCGCGCGCATGACAGGGCTGTCGAGCCTGCGATAGAGGCCCGCCAGCGCGTCGCCGACGCCGAGCAGCCCGCCGACCGCCGCGAGGCACGCATATGGATCGATGCGGGCGAGCCGCACGCCGGGCGCCGTACTGAGCGCGCGCAATTCGGCACCGTCTTCAAGCACATCGGTATGGTGCAGGATGATTTCAGGCAGCCCGCTGCGCTCGGCGGCCGACAGCACGGCGAACACGTAGGCCCAGGGCAGCCGGGGGCCGATCCAGCAGAAATGCACACGCGCGGGGATAGTCATGGGCTGATTTGTCCAGAAGGCGCTTTTCCTCAGCGCGGTTCCACAGTTAATTCGGGGCCAAACGGGCGCGGCCAGCCATCGAACGGCCTCGCCCCTTCCCTCTTAGGGCAGCATTGCCATCTTTACCCTATTCTGGTAGCTGCACGAACGATGGGCTGGAGCAATTTCTCGACATGACAGAACCGACGGCTTCCCATCACCCCGAGCTGCCAACGCGCTATGCGGATTTCGGCAGCATCGCCGAAGCACTGGACTACGCAGCCAAGGGCCCGACGGGCCTCAATTTTTATTCGGGCAAAGGCACGCTGATCGAGGCGCTGCCCTATCGTGCTCTGCGCGAACAAGCGATCGATCTCGCCCGGCGGCTGCTCGGTGCAGGCCTCGAGCCAGGCGATCGAGTCGGCCTCGTCGCGGAAAGCGACGGGGATTTCGTGCGCGCGTTCTTCGCCTGCCAATACGCGGGTCTTGTGCCGGCGCCGCTGCCGCTGCCGGCCGCGTTCGGCGGCAAGGACGGCTACATCGCCCATCTGAAGCGCATGCTGCAGAGCGCGCGGGTGAGTGCCGCCTTTGGCCCGGCGATGCTTGAGGCTTGGCTCGAGGAAGTGGTTGCGGATCTCGACCTGAAGGCCGCGGGCACCCTCCGGGCGCTCGACGGCTCGCCCCCTGTCGCCGGCGAATTGCCGGCCCAGGATCCGGATGGCCTCAGCTACCTGCAATTCTCGTCGGGCAGCACGCGCTTTCCGCTCGGTGTCGCGGTTACGCAACGCGCCTTCATGGCCAACGCGCAAGGCATGGGCCGCGACGGCCTCGCTATCGGCGACGGCGACCGCGCCATCACCTGGCTGCCATTCTACCACGACATGGGCTTGGTGGGTTTCCTGCTGACGCCGATCGCCTGTCAGATGACGGTCGACGTGATCTCGACGCGCGACTTCGCCCGCCGCCCGCTCCTGTGGCTCAACCTTATCAGCCGCAACCGCGCGACCGTCTCCTACAGCCCGTCCTTCGGCTACGAACTGTGCGTGCGGCGGAGCGAAACCGCCTCGATCGACGGCATCGACCTGTCGAGCTGGCGCAGCGCCGGCATCGGCGGCGACATGATCCGTCCGAACGTGCTCACCCGCTTTGCCGAACGGTTTGGCCCGCACGGCTTCAAAGCCGGGGCCTTCGTGCCGAGCTATGGCATGGCCGAAGCGACGCTCGCCCTCAGCTTCATGCCGGCGGGCGAAGGGGCCCGGCACGACGTCATCGACAGCGCGATCCTGGAAGCCGAGCATCGTGCGGCGCCCGCGCGGGACACCCGGCGGCGCACGCGCACCTTCGTGCTGTGCGGCCGCATGCTGCCCGACCACGACATCGAGATCCGCGACGAAGCGGGCCGCCTGCTGCCGGACCGGCGGGTCGGGCGCATCTTCGTGCGCGGCCCGAGCCTGATGTCCGGCTATTTCGACGCCCCCGAAGAGACCGCCCGCGTGATGTCGGACGACGGCTGGCTCGACACCGGCGACCTCGGATATCTCGTCGATGGACAGATCGTCATCACCGGCCGGGCCAAGGATCTCATCATCGTCAATGGGCGCAACCTCTGGCCTCAAGACCTCGAGTGGGCCGTCGAGGCCGAGCTGGCACTGTTGCGCAGCGGCGACGTCGCCGTGTTCTCGGTCGACGGCGAGACCGACGAGGAAGTCGTGGCGCTTGTCCAGTGCCGCAGCTCGGAACCGGCGATGCGAGACGCGTTGGCGACCGAGGTCGCCAACGTGCTGCGCGGCCGCCATGGGCTCGACTCGAAAATCGTCCTCGTGCCGCCGCACAGCCTGCCCCAGACCTCGTCGGGCAAGCTCAGCCGCAGCCGGGCCCGCACGATGTATCTCGCCGGCGAATTTTCCCGTGTGGCTGTACCGGCAGACGCCGGCGCCGAATGAGCGGCGATCGCATCGTCGCCGTCACCGGTGCCACGGGATTTCTCGGCCGGCATCTGGTGATGGCGCTCGGATGCGAAGGGGCACGGGTACGCATCCTCGCCCGGCGCGATCCGGCCCCTGAGCTCTGGGCCGGTGTTGCGCCTGAAGTCGTCATGGGCAACCTCGACGACCCGCACGCGCTCGATCGGCTCGTCGCGAGGGCCGACGCGGTTGTGCATGCCGCCGGCCTCATCAAGGCGCGGGATCGCGACGCCTTCCTCAAGACCAACCGCGACGGGACGCGAGCCGTCGCCATCGCGGCACGGCGCGGTGCGCCCGACGCCCGCTTCGTTGCGGTCTCCTCGCTTGCGGCGCGCGAGCCGCAGCTCTCCGATTACGCCGCCAGCAAGCATGCCGGCGAAGAGGCCGCGTGTGCCGCCTATGCCGATGCACCGGGCCGCCTGGTCATCGTCCGGCCGCCTGCGATCTACGGCCCCGGAGATCGCGAGACCCTGGCGATCTTCCAGGCCGCATCCCGCGCGGTGGCACCCGTCTTCGGGTCCGGCCGTGCCGCCGTCGTGCATGTCAGCGACGCCGCGGGCGCGATCGCGCGACTGGCACTTGGCGTCGGCGACGCCGGCTGCTATGCGCTCGCCGATCCCAATCCCGCCGGGTACGCGCTCGGGGATCTGCTAAGGGAAGCCGCCCGGGCAGTCGGCAGCAACCCCCGCCTAGTTCTCATCCCGGACGGCCTCCTGCTCACTGCCGGCCAGATCTCGGCCTGGTGGGGACGCCTTGGCGGCCGCGCGCCGATCTTCACGACCGGCAAGGCACGCGAGATGCTGCACCCGGACTGGTCGGTCCCGGCCGGCGAGGCGCTGCCCGCCGCGGTCTATCGCTCGAAGATCGGCATTGCCGAAGGATTTCGCGAAACCGTGGCCTGGTACCGGGCAGCCGGGTGGCTGCCGTAACGGCGCGGCGGGACCGACGCGCTAAAGCGGCTGTTCGTAGATGCGATAGGTCTTGTAGGCGACGCCGCCCAGGCTCTCGTTCATGTGCCGCATCGGCAGATTGTCCTCGAGGATCCATGACAGCTCGACATGGGTGAAGCCCATGCCGGCGGCCTCCTTGCGGACCGCGTCGATCAGCAGGAACGGCAGCAGCTTGCCGATCACGCCTTGCGAGGCCGCGCGCTTGATGCCCATGAGCGGCACGCGGGCCGTCTTCACGCCCGAAACTTTGAGGCGCCACAGCAGCTTGGCCCAGCCGAACGGCAGCAGCCTGCCGCCCAGATCACGGATCGCCTCGTTGAGATTGGGCAGGCAGACGAGGAAGCCCACGGGCTCGCCCTTCTGCTCGACGATGCTCACCAGGCGCGGGTCGAGCAGCGGCTTCAGCGACTTCGCAAGATGGTCGGTCTCGATTTCCGTGAGCGGCACGAAACCCCAATTGTCGACCCAGGCGTCGTTGAAGATCTCGGTGATCGTCCGGACTTCGTCGTTGTAGCGCTTGAGGTCAAGGCGCCGGACCACGATCTCCTTGGGCAACGGCCGGTCGATGAGGCGGCGGGCGCCTGCCGGCAGGTCGACGGTAATGTCATAGAGGTAGGCTAAGACGTCCTTTGCCTTCCGCAGTCCCAGCTCTTCGAGGCGTCGGCCGACGTGTGGCCGGTCATGCCCCATCAGCAGCATGGGCGGCTTGTCGAAGCCATCGACCAGCAGCCCCATTTCCTCGTTGATGTTGAGGTTGAATGGGCCCTGCATCCGCTGCATGCCGCGGGCGCGCAGCCAGTCCGCCGCCGTTGCGACGAGCGCCTGGAATACCGCCGGATCGTCTTCCGCCGCAATGAGGCCGAACAGGCCGGTCTTGTCGGGCCGTACGGCCAGTGCCTGATGGTCGATCTGCGCACTGATCCGTCCGACGTCGCGCCCGTCCTTGCGCGCGATCCAGAACTGCACGTCGGCATGACCGAAGAACGGGTTCTTCGGCGTCAGCGCCTCCAGCCGTTCCAGATGAAGCGGCGCGATATAGTGGGGATCGTCGCGCTGGAGCCGTTCGGGCAGGCGGATGAAGCGGTTGAGGAGCGCGCGCCCCTCAACCGGGACAATTTCGATGGCTGTCACTGAGCGGCCTTGAGGTCGGAAGCGGCAAAGGCGGAAGGCGGACGATCGCGCGGCGGGGAGCCGGTCAGTTCCATCACGCGAGGATAGCGGCGTGCCTCGTCGAGATCGTAGCCGAGGTTGTAGACAGTCGGGCTCTTCGGCACGTCGCGCACCTGGCGATAGTAGGTGCCGAGCAGCCGGTCGGGCGTAAAGCTCGTGATGCCGTAGTTGCCGTTCTCATTGTGGAAATGGTGGGCGAGATGGTCCCGCTTCAGCCGCTGGATGAACCGGCTCTTCGGCTTGTAGTTCAGATGCTGGATGCAGTGGATGAACTCGTAGACGCAGGTCGTGAAGAGCCCTGCGGCGAGCGCCGTCGCCGCTCCGGGCGCGCCGGCGATCGCATAGCCGATCGGCAGCGTCACAAGCGCGATCGTCGGCAGCGTGTTGCTGGGCGCGCCGAACAGGACCTCGAGCTTGTGCGGGTCCTGGTGATGGTCGAAGTGGATGCGTTTCCAGAGCGCTGCCGACCAGTTCATCTTGTAGAGCCACCGGCCATGCAGGATGAAACGGTGGATCATGTACCAGGCGACCGGGTAGACCGCCAGTACCGCAAAAATGGGCGGGACGACGTCCGTCCACCCCGTCGCTGTCGCGATCGCGACGGCGGCCGCCGCGAGCCCTGCGCCCGCATAAAGCAGGATCGCCGGATAGGTAGCGTAGGCCCACCAGAGTTCGGGCAGCGTCATGCGCCCGAGGTCATAGCTGCGTCCTTGCCAAATGCGCGCCAAGCCAAATTTCTGCGCCATTCCGTTCCTAAACTCCCGGCCCGCTCGGGAAAGACATATGGGCAGCAGCCAGCGGAAAACAGCCACTTGCTATCGCAAAATATGCATGCCGGTAAAGGTGCTGCGTTGCTGTGACACCATCGACGATGGCCGGCAGGTCTCTGCCTCCCGCAGGGGTCGCCCCGGATGACGCTCCAGAACGACCGCCGTTTCTTGCTGTCCGCAGCCTCTGCCGCGGGCCATTCCGCCGAGGCCAGCAACACGGCGACACGGCGCCCGCCAAGGGCAGCGATTCGCGAGCTTCTCGAAAGAGCGGTCGAGCCGGTCAGACGAAAATGGCGAGGCCTCATCGATGTGGTCGTGCCGTCGGAACGCCCCGGGGATCAGCCGATCGCGCGCAGCAGCAAGGCCGCCACGGCCGCGCCAAGGCACGGACCGACCACCGGTATCCACGCATATCCCCAGTCCGACGGGCCTTTTTTCGCGCCGAGGGGCAGGATTGTATGGGCGATGCGTGAGGCCAGGTCTCGCGCCGGGTTGACCGCAAAACCTGTCGGACCGCCCAGCGAAAGTCCGATACCCCACACCACGCCGGCTACAAGGAATGGTCCCAGCCCCGCGGCCGGCCCCGTCGCCGATACTGTTTTGGAGAAGATTGCCGCCACGCCGAGCACCAGCGTCATGGTCGCGATGGCCTCGGTCAGGAGGTTCGCCAGAGGGTAGCGCACGGCAGGTCCGGTCGCGAAACACGCGAGCTTCAGGCCAGGATCGGCCGTCTTGGACCATTGCACGAGGTAGGTCAGATACATCAGCAGCGCGCCGACAAACGCACCCGCGAACTGTGCCAGAACGTATGGGACAAGCTTTGAGACGTCCCCGGTGGCGATGGCGAACGCGAGAGTGACAGCCGGATTGATGTTCGCGTCCGGACTGCCGAACAGCAGCGCGGTGAAAACGCCGATGAGCACCGCGAGCGCCCAGCCGGTCGCGATGACGCCCCACCCGGAACTGTTCCCTTTACTCTCGCTGAGACAAACGTTGGCGACGACGCCGGTTCCGAAAAGCACGAGCATAGCAGTGCCCATGAACTCGCCAACTATTGGACTTGCCAGCATTGGAATCCTCCCGATTTTTTTCTTTCGTTGATCGGAGACACGGCCGGATCCGCACGGGCTTGATAACCTCAAGCTCGCCATCACCGGCGCCATTCGCCGGTCCGATCGGACATTAGAATGTTTAGTCGAACATGATTCACTAAGCATGTCAACTCGATGTCGCGGCAACAAGCGGCTAGACCAGATTCGTCGAATTCCTCTGATTTCTCCCGATTTTTGCTGCGCATCGCGTCAAGAAGATTTGCTGCGCTGCACAACATCACGTACTTGACATGTTTAGTTTGCGACCGACAGATAAACAGCAGAGGCGCACTTAGACGCCTCGCCTGCCGACCGGCACGTAGAGGAGGAACCGAAGATGACCCACCTGCTGAACACACGCGCCGCACTCGTCGCGGAGGCAATCGATGGCGAGCTGCTCGTTTCGGGCGGTCGTCTTGCTCGGCTCGACGGATACCCTGACATCCGGGTTGTCCTGCGCGCCGATTGGGATCGTTCCAAAGTCGCGATCGTGTCGGGCGGAGGCGCCGGGCACGAGCCGGCGCACGTCGGCTTCGTTGGACGCGGCATGTTGACGGCAGCCGTATGCGGTGACGTGTTCGCCTCGCCCAGCACCGACGCGGTGCTGGCCGCGATCCTGACGGTCGCGGGGGAGAAGGGCGTGCTCCTTATCGTCAAGAACTACACTGGCGATCGCCTGAATTTCGGCCTCGCGGCCGAACGGGCGCGCGCACTCGGCATAAAGGTCGAGACCCTGATCGTGGGCGACGACGTCGCCCTGCCCGCCATCGCCCGGCCGCGCGGTATCGCCGGCACGCTATTCGTCCACAAGGTCGCCGGCCAAGCCGCGGAAGCCGGGCATGACCTGGAGACCGTGGCGACTGCGGCCCGCGGGGCGGCGGAGGCAACGCGCTCCATCGGCATGGCGTTGTCTACCTGCACAGTCCCAGGCCAGTCACCGGAAGCTCGTATCCATGCCGGCGAAGCCGAACTCGGCCTCGGCATTCACGGTGAGCCTGGGGTCGAGCGCAGCTCGGTCGAGACGGCGCGCGAGACAGTCAGAACCATGATCAATCGGCTCGGGATAGCGGGCGAGGCCGGGCCATTCGCACTCTTGATCAACAACCTGGGCGGCCTCCCCCCGATTGAACTTGCGGTCGTCACGGAAGCGGTTCTGTCGTCCCCCTTGGGCGCCAAGATCGAACTCGTCGTCGGCCCGGCGCCGATGATGACCTCGCTCGACATGAAGGGCTTCTCGCTGTCGATACTGCCCCTCGATGCCGAGCGCCGCGCAGCACTGCTCGCCCCGACCGAGGCCAAAGGCTGGCCGGGCGCGACACCGGTGGGTCCGCTAAAGGTCCTGCCGTTGCCAGAATCGCTCCGAACGGAGAGATTGAGGACGGCGTGCGTGGCAACGCCCGAGACGGAGCCGGTACGTGCCGCGATCGAGGCAGCCCTGACGGCGTTGATCGCGAGCAAGGACGTGCTGAACCGGCTCGACAGCAAGGTCGGCGACGGTGACACTGGCTCGACGGTCGCTCACGCCGCCCAGGGACTGCGCGATGATCTCGACGCTTTCGTACAGCCGGCCTGGGGCGAGACGCTGCTCGCCATGGCGCACCGCACGAGCAAAGCCATGGGCGGGTCGAGTGGCGTGATCGCATCGATCTTTCTCGCGGCGGTCGGCGGGACGCTGAACAAGCTCGGGGATTGGCCGGAGGCGTTGCGGGCCGGTTTCGACCGAGTCGCCTTCTATGGAGGTGCCAGTGAGGGCGAGCGGACGATGCTGGACGCACTTGGACCGGCAATCCGTGCCATGGAAGAGGGCGGCGACCTCGTGGCGGCCGCAAAAGCGGCGGAGGCGGGTGCGGCTCGCACGGCCGATGTCGTTGTAACGAGCGCCGGACGCTCGAGCTATCTCAAGGCAGAGGATCTTCGGGGCGTCCCGGATCCCGGTGCCATCGCGGTCGCGGCCGTTCTGAGGTCGCTGGCCCTATCGGCCACCGCGACACAAAGTGCGTCCGCCTGAAGCGTCGATAGGACCCCGGCAGGTCTTCAACAATTCCGGCCAACGGGTGTGCGCATGACACCAGAACAACTGCACCGGGTGATCGTGACGGTGGCTGACGCCGTCATTGACCATGCTGACGAGCTGACCGCCCTTGACCAGGCGATCGGAGATGGCGATCACGGCCTCAACATGAAACGCGGCTTCGACGCGGTGCGCGCCGATGCCGCACTCCTTGCCGCCAAACCGCTGCCCGAGGCGCTTGGTGCCATCGGCCTGCAGCTGGTGATGAAGATCGGTGGTGCCTCCGGTCCGCTCTATGGCACTCTGCTCATGGCGATGGGCAAGGCGATCTCCCCGGACGGCGCCAACATAGCCGCGGCCTTCGCCGGCGGCGTGGCGGCGGTGAAGGCGCGCGGCAAATCCCAGCCGGGGCAAAAGACCATGTTGGATGTGCTGGTGCCGATCGAGGCTGCCTTGTCGGCGGGTGCCCCCGATCTGCCGCATCGGCTCCCCGCCATTGCCCAAGCCGCGGCCGAAGCGACCGTTCCGATGGAGGCCACCCGCGGGAGAGCGTCGTTTCTCGGCGCGCGCTCTATCGGGCATATGGACCCCGGCGCCTGTTCCTCGGCATTGATCACCGCGGCCGTTTGCCGTGCCTTGGGGGACTGAGTTTTGGGGAGGCCTGAGCTTTGAGGAGGACTGAGTTTTGGCCAATGTTGGAATTGTCATCGTGTCACATTCACCCAAGATCGCGGAGGGTGCGGCGGACATGGTCCGCCAGATGGTGGGCAACAGCGTGAAGCTGGCTTGCGCCGGCGGCGATCCGAACGGCGGGCTGGGCACCGATGTTGCCGCCATTGTCGCAGCGATCGACAGCGCCTGGTCCGAGGCGGGCGTCGCAATCCTGGTCGATCTCGGCGGGGCCGAAACCAACAGCGAGATGGCCGTGGAGCTGTTGCCCGAAGACCGGCGCGACCGGGTGGTGGTGTGCAACGCGCCGATCGTCGAGGGCGCCGTCATCGCCGCCGCCGAAGCCTCAGGCGGCTCCTCGCTCGAGATCGTCCGGCGCACCGCCGAGGAGCTGTCGCCGCAATGAGGAATGGATCTCCCATTGAGGTTGTGATCGCGAGCGCCGAGCTGACCAATCCCGCCGGGCTGCATGCTCGTCCTTCGGTCAAGCTCACCGGCCTCGCCAAGTCGTTCAGCTGTGCCGTGGAAATCGCGCTGTCGGCCGACGGCCCATGGGTGGACGCCAAAAGCCCGGTGAAGGTGATGCGCGTAAAGGCGCCGCGCGGCTCGGTCCTGCATGTCCGCACGACGGGCGCCGGTGCCAACGCCGCCTCCGAAGCCGTGATGGCGCTGGTGCGCGAGGGCTTCGGCGAGCATGAGGGCAATCCGCATGGCTGAGCGCCGCCTGCACGGCCGCAGCGCCGCCCCCGGCCTGGCGCACGGCATGGTCGCCGTGCTGGACCCCGGGCTCGCTGAGCGGCGCCCGGCAGGGGAGGCGGCCGAGGAAACAGCGGCACTGCAGCAAGCCATTGCGGCCGCTCTTGCCGAGCTGGAAATGCAAGTCCGCCGCCTTGCCGACGATGCCGCGGACATGCTGGGTTTTCAGCTGGCGATATTGTCCGACGACGAGCTCGCCCGACCGGCGTGGGACGCGATCGTCGGCGGGGCGTCGGCGGATGTCGCCTGGTGCGACGTGATGGCGGCCGAGATCGCACATTATGCGGCTGGTGACGAATATTTCGCGGCCCGCACCGCCGATCTCGAGGACATCCGCGACCGCGTGCTGCGGCAGCTCACCCCTGGATCCGAAGCGGCGGCAATTCCCGCCGGCGCCGTCGTGGTGGCGGCCGACCTGCCCCTCTCCCGCTTCCTCTCCATCGACTGGCTGCGTGGTGGTGCCATTGTGTTGACCGATGGCAGCCCATCCGGCCATGTCGCCATGCTGGCGCGGGCCCGCGGCGTGCCGATGGTCACCGGGGTCGGCGGTGCGCCCGCTTCCCTTGCGGGTGTCGAAGCGCTGGTCGACGCCGTCTCGGGCGAAGTGGTGCTGGATCCGAGCGATGCCACCCGTGCCGACTTTGCCGCGAAGTGCCGCACCGAAGCCGCAGTCAGCGCCGGCCGGGCCGAATATCGTTATCGCGACGCCAGGACCGCCGATGGCGCTCGCATCAAAATGAACCTCAACATCAGCGATATTGCCGAACTCGACGGGCTCGACCCGGCGATCTGCGATGGCATCGGTCTGGTCCGAACCGAGTTGCTGTTCCGCGACCAGGCCGCCCTGCTCGACGAGAACACCCAGTTCGAGGCCTATCGGCGCCTGGCTGTGTGGGCGGAAGGGCGGCCGGTCACCATTCGCACGCTGGATGCCGGCGGCGACAAGCCGATCCCCGGGGTTACCATCGACGGCGAAAGCAATCCGTTCCTGGGTTTGCGCGGCATCCGCCTGTCGCTGCGTCACCCGGACCTATTTCGCACGCAATTGCGCGCCCTTGCCCGGGCGGCCGTGCATGGGAATGTGCGCATCATGCTACCGATGGTAACTATCCCGGCCGAGCTTGAGGCTGCTCGGGCGATGCTCAATGAAGCAGTCGACAGTCTTGCTGCCGAAGGCATCGCGGCGCGCCGGCCGGCGTTGGGCATCATGGTCGAGGTGCCGGCTGCGGCCATTGCAATTGATGAATTCAACGCCGGATTCTTCTCGATCGGCTCCAACGACCTCATCCAGTACGTGACCGCCGCCGGCCGCGACATTGCGGCCGTGGCCGAACTGGCCAATCCGCGGAACCCCGCCGTGCTGCGGCTCATCGCGGCAATCGTCCGGCACGGCGCGGAGGCCGGTCGCGAGGTGAGCCTGTGCGGCGATGCCGGCGCCGATCCAGCCCTGGTGACGACCCTGCTGCGAACCGGGTTGCGGTCACTGTCGGTAGCACCATCGGCCTTGGAGCGTACCAAAGAGGCCGTGGCCGCAACCGACCTGCGCCTGACGCTGCCATGAGCGACGTTTCCAGCAGCCCGGTCGCCGACTATAAGCGCCTATTGCAAATCGTCTGCGACAATCGCCCCTCCGGCACCCGCCACAGGCTGGCGAAGGCGCTCGGCACCAATCGGTCCTTTGTCTCGCAACTGACCAATCCGATCTACACCGTACCGATTCCGGTGCAGCATCTGGAGACGATCTTCGAGGTCTGCCATTTCTCCATGACGGAGCGCACGGCGTTCCTGGCGGCGTACGACCGGGCCCATCCGGAGCGCCGCAAGGCCGCCGAGGCGCAGCCGAAAGTCCGTGAGATCACGCTGTCCGTGCCGGATCTCGGCAGCGCCAAGCGCAATCAGCAGCTGGATGACATGATGGCCGAGTATGCCCGGCAGATGGCCCGGCTGCTCTCCACGCAAGACGACTGAAATCGGCTCACAAACAATCGGTCGCCAGGGAGGAAAATACGATGAAGAAGCTGATGAACGCCGCCGACACCATGCTCGCGGAAAGCCTGGACGGGTTCGCGGCGGCACACGCCGATATCGTGACGCTGGCAGCAGATCGCAAATTCATCCGCCGCCGCACACTGACCCCCGGCAAGGTTGCGCTGATCTCCGGTGGCGGCTCAGGCCACGAGCCGCTGCACAGTGGCTTTGTCGGCCGCGGCATGCTCGATGCCGCCTGCCCGGGCCAGGTGTTCACCTCGCCCACACCGGACCAGATCGTCGAGGCGATCGAGGCGGTCGACACGGGCGCCGGCAGTCTGCTGATCGTCAAGAACTACGAAGGCGATGTCATGAACTTCGAAATGGCCGCCGAGATCGCCGGCGACCATCGAATGGCCACCGTGGTGATCGATGATGATGTGGCTGTGCCGAATTCCACCTGGTCCACCGGCCGGCGCGGTGTGGCTGGCACGCTGGTGGTGGAGAAGATCCTGGGGGCGGCCGCCGAGCAATCAATGGGGTTGGCCGAATTGCAGCAGCTCGGCCGGGCGATGAACGCGCGCACCCGATCGATGGGCGTGGCGCTCTCGCCCTGTACGGTGCCCGCTGCAGGCAAGCCGACCTTTCAGCTTGGCGACGACGAGATGGAAGTGGGGGTCGGCATCCACGGCGAGCCCGGCCGCAAACGCACCCGCCTCGAAGCCGCGGACGCCATTGCCGAAGAGATGATCGGATCCATCGTGGCTGATCTCGCTCCCTCGGAAGGCCGCGAATGTCTTCTGCTCGTCAACGGCTTTGGCGCCACGCCATCGATGGAGCTCTATCTCATGGTCAACGCCGCCCGGCGCATTCTGCAAGCCCGCGGGCTGGTCGTGGCGCGATACCTCACGGGCTCGCTCGTCACGTCCCTGGACATGGCCGGCTGCTCGCTGACGGTGAGCATTCTCGACGCCGATACGATGCGGCTGTGGGATGCGCCGGTTAAAACCGCGGCGCTGTGCTGGTGATGGCGCCAGGGGCAAGACGAAGCGACCCGCACCGAGGCCGCAGCGCGCGGTCGCGCTCTGGCTGAGAAGCGCGGGCCTCGCCCACGCGCGGGCGATCATGAAGGCCCGCACGTCGCTGACCGAGGTGCTGGAGCCGGTGTTGGCAAGCCTGGCGCGGAGCGAGACGGACGCTCGATCGATCTGTCGGTTCTGCGATGAGGGCGTGTGCCGGCCCCAGGGCTGCCCGGTGGAGCAAGCTGCTTTCCAATCGGTGGAGGAGCGCTAAGGCGCAAAAGAGGCGGACGACCGAGCCCCATCAGCACTCGTTGTGCATCGCTTCTGCGCGACGTCGCCCCGCGGATCTAATCCAGTTTGAAGTTCGTTCTGGCCCATTCGAGGCCCAGAACAGATGCGAGGTGCGTTTCAGCGACAGCTCGGCGTTTCTCCACTTCGCTTTCGTGAAAGTTTTCGACGAGCGGCTGACGCTGCTGAATAGGATGGTCCGCTTGGACATCGCAATCCGCTGACCAGCGAACGCGCTGAGGGTTATCTCGGTCAGCGAGAACATGTCAGCGAAAATTCCTGTTTAGTCCCGGCATTTGACGGATCGGATTGAGTGGCTTCGCGTCGCGATCCCCTCAATCCGTGAATCCATCTCCCATCAAATATTAGTGATCACTCATATTTCTATAATAAAATATTGGTGATCGCCAATATTTCAGAAAGCATTGCTTTGCAATTCATGCCAATTTCGAAGCGAATACCCGGCTACGACCGCACCTGCATTCTCCGTATCACGAACATTGGAATGGCGCGCCACGCGTCTGGCATAACAAGGATAGGGAAATGCCGAACAGTCTCCTCAAGCGTCTCATGACGAGCGTTGGAGCGCTCAGTCTCGTCATTGCGACATTGTCTCCAGCATTCGCGAAGGATGGTCCCGGAGAGGGGCCGCGGGCCAGCAATGGTCCGGGCTGCACCGTCTTTCCGGCACCCGCGTCGGTCGGCACCACCATTGGCCTCAGCTATTTCGGACCGCCCGCGTCGGACACGAATCCGAGCTTCGTCGGTCCGACGCAACTGCTGAAGTCGGGCACAGTGGACGACATCAACGGCCGCATTACGTTGCCGCTCTATGAGGGCTTCATGGATGACGGCTCGAACACGCCCGTATGGTACATTCTGACCGACACCAGCGATGAATCTCAGGCGACTGCGCTCGGCTTGAATTTTTCCGCCAAGCTCCAATTCGCCGCGATCGGCGCGCGGACGGCCCGCTTCGGGGCGGACAATGTTCTTCATTTCCAGAAAGGGCGGGTCAACTTCGCGCCGCATCGCGTGCTGACCCCCGGCTCGCCGAACGCCTATCCGCCTGCCTTGGCGGTGCCCGGATCCGTCGGCGACAAGAATTACAGCCCGTTCGTCATGGTCACCAACCAGAACGGCACGATCTACAACGCCCCGATCATCGCCTTCGGCGTCCAGGCGTCGGAGATCAATTTTCCGAACGGCAACGTCGACTATACCAGGGTCCATGACGAGGTGGTCGCGATCGACACCATCCACAAGACGGTGACGCTTCAGCTCATCAACGGTTTCAGCTTCGGGCGGCCCGTCTGGTACTTGTCGATGGACTCCAGCGATCCGACGGTTGCCGCGATCGAGGGGGCAACCTATGCACCGCTGCTGGGCAAGCTTCCGGTCGGCGGGGACGACAGCTTCTCCAGCCCCGTGGAGCGGATCTTCATCGCGGAGAATGGTGCTACGGACTGCAACAATCCGCTTCGCCAAGGATTGGACGCCGCGATCACCGATAATTTCCGGCCGAACAACACACTCGGCGGCATCCCGACCCTCGGTCTCGACTACAGCCCGGCCTGGGATATCAATCTCTACGAATGGACGCCGGCGGCGATCCGGGCCGGCTACCGCCAGCAACTGCGTGAAGAGTTTCAGATCCTGACCTACGCGCAAGACGGGCTCATTACCGGGCCCAAGGGAAAGCCCTTCGGCAGCATCGGCGTGATCAACAATTGTCCGATCGTCGAGCGGCTGGATTGACGATTGCCGGCCACGACCGCAAGCAGCAGCGGCGCGTGACGGTGTTGATCGGCAGCGATCTATAGATCCGCACCATCTCGACTTAGCATCTTCGGCTCTGTTGCAAAAATTCGGCGATCCACAGGATATCGCGCGCCGTCGTCCGTTGAGAGACGCTGGCCCTCGTATGCTGTCCGATTTTGCGGCAGAGCCCCTTCGGCTACCGGCAGACCCGGATTGAACGCTGTGAATGAAGACCGCAGCGCAACCCCGCGTCGGCTTGACATAATCCTTGAAGAATATTGGCAGATCTTTGTTTAGCCGGCGTTCCGCTCGACGCCGAGTGCCGCCAGCGCCGTCGCCGCCACCATCTCCAGACGCTGCCGGGATGGCCTCGTCTTGGCGAGCACGTTCAGGCCTTGAACCACGCAGACAAGGAAGGCCGCATCTTCGAGCGGCGTTCCGGCCCGGATCGCAGCCGGGATCTCACCCGCTTGGCGCGCACGCGCGATCGCTCCGGCCAGGGCGGTCTCGAGCCGCGCCAGATGGAGGTCGACCTTCGCCTTCACCTCGGCGTCGCGCTGAGCCAGCTCGACGATCGTGTTGGTGATGAGGCAGCCCCACTGGCGCTTGCCGTCGACCATGCCGTCGATCAGCTTGCTGAAATACGCCCGGAGGGCGCCGAGGCCCGACGCGTCGCGCCCGAGGATCTCGACCGCCTCGGCAGAGACGGTCGACATGTATCGATCGATCGCCAGCACGTAAAGGCGTCGCTTATCGCCGTATGTGCCGTAGAGGCTCCCCGGGAAGAGCCCCATCGTCTTGCAGAGTGCCGTCAGCGCGCTGCCTTCGAAGCCGTGCTCCCAGAACGCGTCGACAGCCCGATCCAGTCGCTCTTCGAGGTCGAACGTCCTTACCCGCCCCATAATCCTTGCTCCATCACTGCCCTTCCTTGTCCGCCTAGACAATTCTGCATTCGACGAAGGTCGTTCCGTCGACCGATACGGCCACCGCATCGCCGGGCCGGACCGGATGCAGCCCCAAAGGGGTTCCGGTCAGCACCAGATCGCCGGGCGCCAGATGCAAGCCCCACTCCTTGAGGTGGGCGCCCAACCAAGCAACGGCCTCGACCGCCCCGCCCGGCATGGACCACAGCCCGCCCGAGGCGACCGCGTCGCCGTTGATCCTGATCGTGAGCGCTTGCGATCCGGCCCAACGTTCAAGCGGCAGCGCCGGGTCATGCGGCAAGACCGCGCCCGCGTTCAAACCGTTGTTCGCGACGAGCTCGACGAGCGTTTTGCTGGCACCTCGAAAAACGAAATGATGCAGCTCGATCACCGGGAATGCGCCGACAATTGTCTCGCCCGGGCCGATGGCGACCGCCATCTCCCCCTCGATCGCCAGGTTGGCATAGTCGGCGTGCGCCAGCATGGCACCGGAGGGATGCATCTCACTCTTGTAGAGATAGCCACGAATGGGGCCGGCCATGCCGAACTGCTCGACGATGCCGGGCCCGATGCAGCCGATCTTGTAGCCGATCGTACTGTCCCCCGCCGTCTGCCGCAGACGCACGACCTCGCGCTGAAGCCGGTAGGCATCCGACAGATGAAGCGGCGCATGCCCCTCGCCGAAATAAGTCCCCGGTGTCCGGCGCTGATAGTCGCGCCACTGCCGGACGGCGAGCGCCCGGATGTCGGGAAGCGGTGGCGGCATCGCGGGGTGCCCCTCAGTCGAGGCGGAAACGGGTGACGGCGGCATCGTCCCAGCGCATGCCATGGCCGGGCCGATCGGGCACGAGGGCCATGCCCTCGGCGATCTTGAGCGGCTCCTGCAAGATCGGCACGGCCCAATCCACGTATTCGAGCCAGTGCTGCGTCGGCGTCGCCATCAGCAGATGCGCGCTTACTTCCGGGAACAGATGAGACGAGACCTCTCGATTGTATGAGGCGGCAAGCCCGGCTGCTTGCTGCCACCCGGTAATGCCGCCGATCCGGTCGAGATCAAGCATGACCAAATCGGACGCGCCTGCCCCGAGGGCCGCAGCCATCGGCGGGAGCCCCGTGAAGTTTTCGCCGATCTGGATCGGTGTCGCCGTCGCCGCCGCGAGTTTGGCGGCATGGCGGTAGTCGTCGTGCCGGATCGGCTCTTCGATCCAGTAGACGCCCTCGCCGTCCAGCGCCTGGCAATACCGCATCGCTTGGGCGAAGGTCAGGGCCTGGTTGAAGTCGACCATCAGATCGATCGGGTCAGGCAGCCGTCGGCGCACTGCGCGCGCAACGGCCAAATCGTGCTCGAACGTCGCGCGTCCGAGGCGCAGTTTGACCGCCCGGAAGCCGCCCTCGAGCAACGCCTCCGCCTCGTCCGCCGCGGCATCCGGCGGCATGAGGCCGAGTCCGTTGCTGTTGTACGCCGGGATGGGGCGGAGCTCAGTGCCGAGATAGGTCGCGAGCGGCACGCCCGCGGCGATGGCGAGCGCGTCCCAGATCGCCGTGTCGACCGACGAGGCAACCATGGCAAGCGGCCCGACAACGCCAGGCAGCCTGAAATGCCGCGCGATCCGCTTCGACAGGTCGAGTGGCGCCAGGGGCAGCCCGGCGAGCGCTGCGCCGAGCTCGGCCACCACCGGCACGAGCCCGCGCGCGATCGACGGCAGGTAGCAGAAGGCGTAAGCCGTGCCGCACGGTCCCTCGTCGGTCGCCAGATCGACGAGCAATAGTGACGCGGTGTCGATTTGGCCGGCGCTGGTGCCGAGCGGCCGCTTCATGGGAACGGCGACCGCCGTGGCCGAGATCGATCGCAGGGTGAGAGACGGCGCCGCCATGGATCAGGCCCTCCCTTGAACGAAGGGCGCCAGCGCGTCGGCAATCTTCTTGTTGGCCGGTGTCGGCACGCCGACGGCGGCCCCCATCTCGACGACGCCGCCGCTCAGCCACGGCAGCTCCAGGCGATTGCCCCGGTCGAGGTCGCCATGCATCGACGAGGTCATCGTGGCCGGGATCGTGTCGCAGAACGCCAGCCGGTTTTCGGCGAAGTCGGGCGGCAAGGGCACGCCGCGCGCGCGCCCGACGGCAACGACGTCTCGCATCGTCTCCAGCAGCAGGGCCCGGGATTCGGCATTCTCGCGGATCGGGCCGATCGGCTGGCGCAGCAATGCGGTCGTGCCCGAAAGGCCGACAAGAAAGACGAATTTCTCCCAGATCAGCCGCTCGATCTCGCCACTTAGCTCGGCATCGATCCCGGCTCCGGTGCAGGCCTCGAGGAGCGCCTCCCCTCGCGCCGAACGTGCCCCGCCGTACTCGCCGAACACGAGCCGCTGCATCGTGCCATTATGCCGGATGATGCCGGGTGCCTCGATCAAGGCCGCGATATAGCACACGCCGCCCATGATCGCCTGGGACGGCACATGCCGTCGGAAAATTTCGTCCTTCTGCACGCCGTTCTGCAGCGAGAGGATCGCCGCCCCCCGCTCTGCCAGCGGCCGCAGGCTGGGGGCAATCGCCTCCGTGTCCCAGAGCTTGACGCCGACCAGCACGAGATCGACGGCCCCCGCTTCGGCGATCGTCTCGACCGCCTTCACCTTGGGAACATGGATTTCCCCAAGCGGGCTCAGGAGGCGCAGGCCCTGACGGCGGATGGCATCCAGATGCGCGCCCCGCGCGATGAAGGTCACATCGTTGCCGGCCGCGGCAAGACGACCCCCGAAATATCCCCCGACGCCGCCAGCTCCAAGAATGGCGATCTTCATCGATTCCTCCTCTTCGAACTTGAACGTTCAATCATCATTTTCGCCAACAGTCCTGCCATCGAGCGACGGGTGTCAATGGGGAGCGTTCGACTACACAGCAATGTGATTGGCGACGAAAGAAGCCCTGCCGACCAGTCGCTCGCGCGAGCATTGTCGACGGCATTCTTGAATTTTTGCTCATATTCGAAGAGTCGGTGCGGATCCTCGCATACGGCCATGCGGCGTTCGTCGCTCGATGAACCCCAGCCCATAGAGGCCGAGCCTATCCCATGTCGGGGAGAGACCGGTCGTGAAGCACCGCACGCTCGCGGGCGAAATCAGGCGTCCGGCCTGGAGTGCTCGCATGAAATGGAACAGATCCGCAGCCGTGCCGTACGCGGCTTCCGCCGGGCAAGATCGCGTCAATCGTCCCGGTGTCGACACGCATGACCGTGAGGCCACGGATCCTGACGGTAAACCCCGCGTGAAGTTCGTCGGGCAGGTTTGTAACCATCGCAAGCGGGACGCCGAACTATACCGCCATACCCGTGGTCGGCCGGCAGCTGTTCAGCCGGAGGCGACCGAAGCTGCTCGTGTCGGTTTGCCCAAATGACCGGGTTGTCCCTGGGGGGCCGAACCCTCGCTCGCTTCCCGTCAGTTCCAAAATACGCCCCGTCAGTAATGGGCGATGAGTAGAAATCAGAGGAACGCCATGAAAGCACCGAAGAAGATTCTTTTGGTCGATGACGACCGTGAACTGCGCGAGATACTGACCAAACAACTCCGCCTGCATGAGGAGTTCCTGACGGAATCGGTCGGCGACGCGGCAGCGGCGCTCGAGATTACCAAGAACCATTACTTCGACATCTTGATTCTCGACGTCGGCCTGCCGGACATGGATGGGCGGGAGCTTTGCCGGGTCATGCGACGAAACGGCGTCCGCGCGCCCATCGTCATGTTGACCGGCGCAGATAGCGAGGCGGACACGATTTTGGGCCTTGAAGCGGGTGCCAATGACTACGTGACCAAGCCGTTCCGCTTGGGCGTTCTCTTGGCCCGGCTTCGTGCGCTCCTACGTCAACATGAGCTGAGCGAGGACGCGATCTTCACCATCGGGCCCTTCAGTTTCCGTCCGGGCACGAAGCTCCTGGCGACAGAGGGCGGCAAGAAAAAGATACGCCTGACCGAGAAGGAAACGGCAATCTTGAAATTCCTCCTCCGGTCCGGCGACCGGGCGGTCAGCCGAGATCAACTCCTGACCGAGCTGTGGGGCTATAACACGGCTGTTACCACCCACACGCTTGAAACGCATATTTACCGCCTTCGGCAAAGGATCGAACTCGACCCGTCAAAGCCTGAGATCCTGATCACCGACCTTGGGGGTTATCGACTGATGCCGTGATTGCTGACGCATGATTGCACTGCCGTCTGACGAGACCAACTCTCCCTCGAAACCGTCTCCGGTCCGAGATCGAGCCGTTCGTCGCCCGGGTGCCCGCCGCATAGCGCCTAGCCGCTGGGCGTGAAATGCGCGACGAGGTCGTAGAGATGGCCGGGATGGGTGAGCCGGACGGCCGTGATCGGCGCCCCGTTCCACCAAGTGCGACGCTCGATGACGAGACAGGCATGGCCCGGCTCAAGATTGAGGGCAGCCGCCGTGGCATCGTCGGCGCTTTGTGCGGTGATGCGATGTTCGGCCTCGCTCCACGGTACGTGCCCGACGAGCCAGGTGTTCGGCGGCACTGTGGCGAAATCCTGGTCGAGGGCGTCCGGCACCTCGCCGAGGTTGAGCAGGCGATCCTCGAGCGCGAAGGGCTGGCCGCCCGTGAGATGCCGGCAGCGGA